>CAXBAC010000052.1:0-11115 GCA_963973485.1 uncultured Polaribacter sp.
ATAACTTTTATGTAATAAATATTTCTGTTTTAAATTATCAATTATAAAACCACTAAAACCAAGCCAAACATCAATTAAAACAATACTAAATTTTTACCAAGCATATAATAATCAATAAAAAATGCTTCAAACAAGCTACTATAAGTAAAGGTAACTGTGATTTAACTATTTAATGAATTTATAAAAAATAATATTATAAATATAAATCAGTAAATATGTCAGGTTTTTTTAAGCTTTTTCAAGTAAACTTTAGAAGTTAGTTTTTAAATTTAAACAAAAAGAGCTGCTAATTTATAATAAAAATGAACTAAAAACAAGGCTTATTCACCATATATAAACTCAATAATTTTTAGTGGTTGTTCAATATATTTTCCGAAAGTAAAGAGTAAAAAAGTTTTTTTAACTATGGTTAATAAAAATGAATTATGTTGCAAAAATTGTGTTTGTTGATAAAAAAGGCTTTACTAAAACATAATATTTCATTTTTTTTATGTATTTTTCTGATACACAGTACATAAGAAAAAATGAGAATTAGAGAAATCATTTTAACAATATGTTTAATACAATTTAATTGGCTTGAAGCACAAACCAATTATTTGGAAAACTTCGAAACAATGGGATATCCAGAAAATATTCCAGATAATTCTTATTGGAAATTTTTTAACGATATTAATCCATCACAAACAGACTGGAATACTTTTATTCCTGGAGATGGTTTTGCCTACATTACTGTAGATGCTGATGTTACAAACGATACTGATGCAACTTACCCTTATCAAACTTTAGTTTTTGGTGGAATTGGAGAAAATCATCGTTTAGAAGTTAAGATGAAAGGAGCTCCTGTTGATGGTGGTTTGGTTGCGTTTATTTTTACATATCATCAAGTTGGAAGTGTATTTAATGAAGTAGATATTGAACTTGTTGCTCGTGATAAAATTTCAGCTCCACATGAAACACTGCCTCCAAATGGTTGGACAGATGCAAGATTTAATACATGGAGAGATGCAGATGAAATTACTACTTTACCTTTTAGTGGATCAGCTAAAGCAATTGTTGATGAAAACAATACTAAGGTTTCATTAATAGATGATGAATTTCACACTTATACTATAGAATGGAGGTCTGATGAAGTTGATTTTTTTATAGATGATGTTTTGCAAGAATCTTTTAATACCAATGTTGCTCAAGGTTGGTCTGAAGTTATTATTGGCTACAGACATTTGCCTTGGGCAGGAGATTTCAATTGGTCTGGAAATCATACCTTAGTTGTAGATTATTTTAAAATCGAACCTTTAGGAGCAAAATCGACTTTAACTACTACTAATTTACAGACAGAAGACAATGTGGTAAATGTTTTTCCAAACCCAGTTAATGATGAACTTAACATCAAAATTTCTGAGCATTTAAAAGTCAAAAAAATGGAATTGGTAAACTTAATTTCTTCGAAAGTAGTTCTACTTGAAAACAACAATAATAAAATTGACTTTTCTAGATTTGCCAAAGGCATGTATTTCTTAAAAACTGAGTTTGATAATGGTACAACTTCTATTAAAAAGATATTGAAAATTTAGTTTACCACATCATCTTTCTCAAAAACGACCTTACCATTAATCATTGTTTTTAAGACCTTACCTTTTAAAATTTCTTCAGGATTTGCATTTAAAACATCAATATTAATAAATGTTAAATCTGCCCATTTACCAACTTCAATAGTGCCTGTTAATTTTTCTTGATGTGATGCATAAGCTCCCCAAATAGTATAAGCTCTTAGAGTTTCTTCTTTTGTTAAAGCTTGTTCTTTATAAAACACCTTTTCAGAAGGCAATTTCTTTTTTGTAATTGCACAATGCATTCCATAAAAAAAGCTAGGATCAGACCCTGTAAAATCTGAATTAAAAATAATTTTAGCATTATTTTTTCGTAAAGTTCGCCAAGCATAAGCACCTTTTGCTCTTTCTAATCCAACTCTATCTATAGCCCAAGGCATATCTTCAACAGCGTGTGCAGGTTCCATTGAAGCAATAAGGTTTAACTTAGAAAATCTTTTAAAATCATCTGGATGTACAACTTGCACATGCTCTATTCTGTGTCTTAATGTTTTTGATGATGGATTATCATTAAAATAAGCTTCATACAAATCTAAAACATCTCTATTTGCTTTATCTCCAATTGCGTGTATTGCCAATTGAAAACCTTTATCTAAAGCTTTAATCATTAAGTTCTCATCAAATCCATAAGCCAAGCCACTAACTCCTGTTACCCCTTTTTTATCTGAATAATCTACTAAAAATTTAGCTCCTCTTGAACCTAAAGAACCATCATAATAACCTTTAAAACCTCTTACATTTAAAAATGATGTGTTATTTTGAGTTGGTCCTTTTTGCAACCATTTGTGAACCAATTCAATATTATAAGCTCTAGCAGCAACAAATGCGTGAACTCTCATTGGCAAACTATTTGTTGCTTGTAAATGCTCATAAACATTCATGTGATTTGTTTCTACGCCCAAATGATGTGTAGTTGTAAATCCTAATCTTATTAACTTTTCAAAACCATAATTCATAGTTTTAATTTGTTGCTTTAACGTTTTTTGCGGAATTTTATCTAACAACAATCTTTTAGCTCCATTTAGCAAAACATATTTAAGATTGTCATTATCATCTAATAAAATTGCTCCTCCTTTCTCTGGAATTGTTTTTTTTGTAATTCCTGCTTTTTCAAAAGCTAAGCTATTGCCCATAACTCCAAAACCTCGCAAGCCAATAAGCACAACAGGATTTTTTGGTGTTTTTTTGCTTAAGGTTAACATGTTAGGATAAGAATTCGCAAACTCAGCTTCATCCCAACCAGAAGCTACAATCCATTCTCCTTCTGGCTTTGTTTTTGCTATTTTTTCAATCAACTCAATAATTGAAGATTGTGATAACCCTTGTAATTTTATAGCTTCTTTTTTTTCGCCAATTTCATTTAAATGCCCATGAGATTCTATTAAACCAGGAATTACAAAAGCACCTTTTGCATCAATAATCTGGGTACTTTCTCCTATATATTTTTGCAATTTTTCTGAATTACCAACATATAAAATACTGTCGTTTTTTATAGCAATAGTTTCTGCATCAAAAGACCATTTTCCATTTTTAAAAGGTGCATTTTCTGCAGGAATCCCTTTTAAATTAGGGTCATCCCAACTTAATGAATAGATTTTCGCGTTTTTTATGATGGTATCTGCAAATACATCAGTTTTTTGCTGGCAAGAATTAAGAAGAAATAATGAGAGTATATAAAAACAGTATTTTTTTATCATAAGTAAATAAATTAGAACGAGTTAAAATTAAACATTTTATTGGTTCTATAGAGTTACAAAAATTAATTATTCAGATATTTGTCTTTAAGACGTTTTATATATTTTAATGATTGATAATTTAACTTTAGAAAATCTTAATCATAAACTTTCAGGAAATATCTTGTTTGATGATTTGCACAAAACGCTATATGCTACTGATGCTTCTGTGTATAGAAAAATACCTTTAGCTGTTGCTTTTCCAAAAAATGAAAACGATCTTAAAATCTTAATTGATTTTGCTACTAAAAAAAACATCACTTTAATTCCAAGAACTGCTGGAACTTCTTTGGCAGGGCAATGTGTTGGAGATGGAATTGTAGTTGATGTATCCAAACACTTTACGAATATACTTTCTTTTGATGAGCAAGCAAAAACAATTACAGTACAACCAGGTATTGTAAGAGATTCTTTAAATACTTTTCTAAAACCTTTTGGACTTTTTTTTGGACCAAACACCTCAACCTCAAATAGATGTATGATTGGTGGAATGGTTGGTAATAATTCATCTGGAAGTACGTCCATTAAATACGGAGTTACGCGTGATAAAGTCCTTCAAATTGATGCTATTTTGAGTGATGGAAGTTCTGCCATTTTTAAAGAAATTACCTCTGAAGAATTTATCAATAAAACAAAAGAGAACACTTTAGAAGGAAAGATTTACAAATCGATTTATGATGAACTTTCGCAAGAAGAAAATCAGAATGAAATAAAAAATGAATTTCCAAAACCAGAAATTCATAGAAGAAACACAGGTTATGCTATAGATGAGTTATTAGATTCAGAACTGTTTGGAGGAGAAAAAACCATAATAAATGTAGCAAAACTTTTAGCTGGTAGTGAAGGTACTTTGGCTTTTTCAACTGCAATCACCTTGCAATTAGACCACTTACCTCCTACCAATAGCATAATGGTTTGTAGTCATTTTAGAAGTATAAACGAAAGTCTAAAAGCGACTGTAATTGCCATGAAACACAATTTATACAATTGTGAACTCATGGATAAAACTATTTTAGATTGCACAAAAAACAATCGTGAGTTGGCTAAAAATAGGTTCTTTTTACAAAAAGATCCTGAAGCAGTTTTAATGTTAGAAGTTGCAGCAAATACATTGCCAGAAGCAGAACTTTTAGCAGATAAATTAATTGCTGATTTAGAAAAAAACAATTTTGGTTATCATCACCCAAAAGTATATGGAAATGATATTGCTAAAGTTCATTATTTAAGAAAAGCTGGTTTAGGTGCCTTAGGAAATATGATTGGAGATAAAAAAGCTGTTGCCTGTATAGAGGATACAGCTGTTACTTTAGAAGATTTACCTAATTATATTGAAGAGTTTACTAAAATCATGGATAAATATCAGCAAAATGCAGTGTATTATGCGCATGCAGGAGCTGGAGAATTGCATCTAAGACCCATTTTAAATTTAAAGAAAAAAGAAGATGTTTTTTTATTCAGGAAAATAACCACTGAAACTGCTGAATTAGTCAAAAAATACAAAGGTTCTTTTTCTGGTGAACATGGAGATGGAATAGTAAGAGCTGAGTTTATTCCTTTAATGATTGGTGAACAAAATTATCAATTATTAAGACGTATCAAAAAAGCATTTGATCCTAACAATATTTTTAACCAAGG
This sequence comes from uncultured Polaribacter sp., assembly GCA_963973485.1. Lineage (GTDB taxonomy): Bacteria > Bacteroidota > Bacteroidia > Flavobacteriales > Flavobacteriaceae > Polaribacter. The sequence continues at coordinate 4,976 of CAXBAC010000052.1, forward strand.
AAAAATTACTGATGCTTTTCCTATGGATAAAAACTTACGTTACGAAGTTGATAGAATTGAACCAGAAATTAAAACGCTCCAAGATTTTTCTGATAGTGAAGGGATTTTAAGACTGGCAGAAAAATGTAATGGTTCAGGAGACTGTAGAAAACCTGTGGAAGCTGGTGGAACCATGTGCCCAAGTTATAGAGCCACCAAAAACGAGAAAGATACTACAAGAGCAAGAGCGAATACTTTGCGTGAATTTTTAACAAATTCAAAGGAAGTTAACAAGTTTAATCACCGAGAATTAAAAGAGGTTTTTGATTTGTGTTTAAGTTGCAAAGCTTGTGCTTCTGAATGCCCAAGTAATGTGGATATTGCCACAATAAAAGCTGAGTTTTTATATCAATATCAAGAAACAAATGGCTATTCGTTTAGAAATAAACTATTTGCCAACAATGCCAAATACAATAAACTTGGTAGCAAAATGCCAAAAATCACCAACTTTTTTACGAATTCACTTTTAGCAAAAAAAGTTTTAGGAGTTGCTACAGAACGTTCTGTGCCAAAATTAGCAAATGAAACTTTAGAGAGTTGGTTAAAAAAACATCAACCTAAATCATCAACCAAAGCAATTTATTTATTTAATGATGAATTTACAAATTATTACGATTCAGAAATTGGAAAAGATGCTGTAATTTTATTAGAAAAATTAGGCTATGAGGTCAAAAATATTGATCATGATGAAAGTGGAAGAAGTCATATTTCTAAAGGGTTTTTAAAAGAAGCCAAAGAAATTTGCAACAATAATGTTGCTGTATTTAAAGATGTAATTTCTAATGAAATTCCTTTAATTGGTATTGAACCTTCAGCAATTTTAACATTTAGAGATGAATATATTAGACTAGCAGATGATAAAACATCAGCAGAAAAAATTTCAAAAAACACTTTTACTTTTGAAGAATTTTTAGCTAAAGAATTACAAAACAACAACATTGATGTTACTTTGTTTACAGACAAAGTAAAGACTGTTAAAATTCACGGGCATTGCCATCAAAAAGCGTTTTCTGGAACAAATTCAAGTTTTCAAATACTAAATATCCCTAAGAATTATAAGGTTACTATTATTAATTCAGGTTGTTGTGGCATGGCTGGTTCTTTTGGTTACGAAAAAGAACATTATGAAGTTTCAATGCAAGTTGGAGAAGATACGTTGTTTCCAAAAATAAGAAATTGTGCTACAGACACAGAAATTGTAGCTTCAGGAACAAGTTGCAGACATCAAATTTTTGACGGTACTAAACGTATTGCAAAACATCCTATAACTTTATTAAAAGAGGCTTTACTTTAAAAAAAAGTAGAATTGCGTTATTAATTTTTAATAAATTTAAAAAATGTATCTTGTAATTCTAAAAAAATTAACCATTAAACTATGTCTAAAATGAAAAACAAAATCTTTATTGGAATCTTTTTAATTTTTACTTCAATGGGTTTAATTTCTATGAAACCAGTAAAAGCTTATGATCCTTCTGGAAATTGGAATTATGAAATTGAAGCTGGAGAGGATATTTTATCAGGTTTAATGACTATTAAAAAAGTAAAAGATTCGTATGAAGTTGAAGTTAATTCTAATGTATATGGAATGTTGATATTAGATAATGTAAAATTCAACAAAACAAACTTAACTGCAAATGTAGATGTACAAGGAATTAATACGGATTTTGACATGGATTTTGATAAAGATTCTATGTCTGGAACTGTTACATATGATGGACAAGAGTTACCACTTTCAGGTCAAAGAAAATAATTTTACTTTATAAATTAATAAAGAGGGAAGTCTTAACTTCCCTTTTTTTATTATAATAAAATCAAACAAATGAAAAATAAAATAACCACCATGTTTGCATTAGTGATTGCAGGTGAAGCTATTTTTTTATTGCCTTTTATTTTAATGCGAGTTTTTAAACCTGTAATAAGAGATGCTTTTTTAATTTCTGATGCACAAATTGGAGAAGCACAGGCATTATATGGAATTACAGCTGTACTCTCCTACTTTTTTGGTGGTTTTATTGCAGATAAATATGAGCCAAGAAAACTACTTTCGCTCTCTTTATTGTTAACGGCTTGTGGTGGTTTTTTTATGACGATGATTCCATCAATTACAACTCTAAAGCTTTTGTATGCGTTTTGGGGCGTTTCTACTATTTTGTTTTTTTGGGCATCATTAATAAAAGCAACCAGACAATGGGGAAATGAACATAATCAAGGATTATCTTTTGGTTTATTAGATGGTGGACGTGGTTTTTTTGCTGCAACAATAGCACTATCTGGAGCAGGAATTCTAACATTTTTCTTTCCTCAAAAAGGGTTAGAAATCACTTTTGAAAACAAAGTAGAAACCTTACAATACATTATTAGAACCATTACTTTTATAGTCTTTTTAATTGCTTTTCTTGTTTGGAAAGTTCTTCCAAAAAATGATCCAAAAATTAATGTAAATGAAAAAAAAGAGTTTCAATTCAACTTCAAAGAGGCTTTTGGCTTAATGAAAGAAAAAAAAGTAATTTTTCATTCCCTCATTATTTTTTGTGCCTACTGTTCTTATAAACTTACTGGTGTCTATGGAACTTATGCTAAAGATGTTTGGAATTATTCTTTAGAAGAAGCTACGTATTTTGCAGTTTTCATTCAATACTTAAGACCCATTTCAGCAATTTCTATAGGGTATATTGCAGATAAATTTTTACCATCAAAATTGCTTATTCCTAGTTTTTCAATTTTAATTATAGCGTCTATAATTTTAGGCTTTGGTTTTTTTAATCATCAACCAATATTTTTATCATTTACCGTTTTTGTTTTTATGGCTTTTGGCACATATTCTTTAAGAGGATTATACTTTGCAATTATAGAAGAAACCAAAACACCTATACAACTAACAGGAACTTTAGTTGGAATAATATCTGTAGTTGGTTTTACACCAGATATTTTTATGTCTTTATTTAATGGATATATGTTGGGAGAAAATCCGACTGTCTTGGAATATCAACAATTATTTACAATCTTTACAATTATTCCTTTTGTAGGCTTATTAGCTGCATTAGGTTTTAGAAAAAGTTTAATGAAATTATGAGTAAAAAAAACAAATACGTAGCTGATGAAAACCGCTATGAAAAAATGAATTACAGAAGAACAGGAAATAGTGGTTTATTATTACCCGAACTTTCATTAGGTTTATGGCACAACTTTGGCAAAGTAGACAGTTTTAAAAACGCTAGAAACTTGTTAAAATGTGCTTTTGATAATGGAATTACGCATTTTGATTTGGCTAACAATTATGGACCTCCTCCAGGTTCTGCTGAAAAAAACTTTGGTAAGATTCTTAAAAAAGATTTTAAAAATTATAGAGACGAATTAATTATTTCTACAAAAGCAGGTTTTGGAATGTGGCCTGGACCTTATGGAGATTTAGGTTCGAAAAAGTTTTTAGTAGCCAGTTTAGACCAAAGTTTACAAAGATTGGGTTTGGATTATGTAGATATTTTTTATCATCATAGACCAGATTATGATACGCCTTTAGAAGAAACTATGGGTACATTAGACTTAATGGTAAAACAAGGAAAAGCGCTATATGTAGGTATTTCTAATTATCAACCAGAAAGAGCTGCACAAGCCTTTAAAATTTTAAAAGATTTAGGAACACCCTGTTTAATTCATCAACCAAATTATAATTTATTTGATAGATGGATTGAAGACGGATTACTCGAAATACTAGGAGAATCTCAAGTTGGAGCCATTTGTTTTTCCCCTTTAGCACAAGGTATGTTAACAGATAGATATATAGATGGTTTACCAGATGATTCTAGAGCTGTAAAGGATAGTCCGTTTTTAAATACAGAAAAAGTAATGGAAATGTTGCCAAAAATAAAAGGGTTACACAGCATTGCTAAAAACAGAAATCAGAGTTTAGCACAAATGGCTATTTCTTGGATTTTAAGGGATGACAGAATCACCTCAGTTTTAATTGGAGCAAGTAAAACAGATCAAATTTTAGACAGTGTTAAGGCTATTGAAAACACTTCATTTACTGAAGACGAATTAGCTAAAATTGATAAAATAATTGAAAATTAAAGGGTTATAAAAAGATTCAAAACACAGTTTTAAATTTTCTTTAAGATAATTTTGTTAAAATTTACTTATTTTTGTTTAGAGATTAACTAAAAAACATAAACAAATGTCAAAAGAAAAGATTATAATCAAAAATGCAATATTAATTTTATTAATGATTGGAGGGTTCTTTTTCTTATGCAAGGCATTTGGACTTGAAGAAAACCCCTTCTTAAGATTTTTAAACTTAGTATTTGTACTTGTAGGAATTAGAGAAGCTGTAAAAACAAATGTTTTTAAAAATAAAGAAACAAGCTATGCACAAAATGCAGGTGTTGCTTTTGGAACATCTATATTAGGTGTTTTATTATCAACCATTGGAGTTGTTATTTATATAGAGTTTATAAACCCTGATTTTTTAGAAGCTATGAATAACTCTTTTTTGATTGGAGGAAACCTTTCTATTTATGAGCTAGCTTTTACTCTTGTTATTGAAGGTTTAGCATCTTCAGTTGTTGGTTCTTTAATCGTTATGCAGTTTTATAAAAACCATAATAAAGAACAAGTTAAAGCTTAATATATAAAGATATATAAAAAAGGTAGTGATTCCTCACTACCTTTTTTTAATTTTTACTTTAATAAAATTATTTTAAAGCATTTAAACTAGCTATAATGGTTTCTATTTTAGCTAAAGTATCGCTTTCTTTTTTACGTTCTAAAGTAATTACTTGCTCTGGTGCATTTGCAACAAAACGTTCATTAGATAATTTCTTTTGAATTCCCACCAAAAAGCCTTGTGCTCTTTTTAATTCTGATGATAATTTCTCAATTTCTGCTTCAACATCAATATTTGCTGCAGAAATAGGCACATAGTATTCATTAGATTTTACTCTAAAAGATGCTCCATCAACTTTATCTGAAACATAAGTAATTGTTGATGTATTTGTTAGTTTTTGAATAACGCAATCAAACTTTTTTGATGCATCTGTATTGTTTACAACAAACAATTCAACAGCATCTTTAAAAGCAATATTTTTATCTTTTCTAATAGTTCTAATTCCCGAAATTACTCCAGTTGCAAAATCAAAATCGGAAATTATAGTAGTATCAAAATCTTTAAGAGTTGGATATTTTGCTATGATTAATGCTTCATCTGAAGATCTTTCTGCAATAAATTGCCAGATTTCTTCTGTTAAAAATGGCATAAATGGATGCAATACTTTTAAGTTATTTTCTAAAACTGTAATAATAGCATCAAAAGTAGTTTTATCAATAGGTTGCTGATAGGCAGGTTTTACAATTTCTAATAACCATGAAGAGAAATCATCATTAATTAGTTTATAAATAGCCATTAATGCATCAGATAATCTGTATTTAGAAAAATGATCCTCAATTTCTGCTAATGTTTTTTGAAACTTAGCTTCATACCATTCTAAACCGATTTTAGCAGTTTCTGGTTGAGCTAGACTTGCATCTACTTCCCATCCTTTTATCAAGCGAAATGCATTCCAAATTTTGTTAGCAAAACCTTTTCCTTGTTGACATAAATCTTCATCAAATAGAATATCATTTCCTGCAGGCGCACTTAACAATAATCCAACTCTTACACCATCTGCACCAAATTCTTCTATTAATTTTAAAGCATCTGGTGAATTCCCTAAAGATTTAGACATTTTTCGTCTTTGTTTATCTCTAACTAAACCTGTTAGATACACATTTTCAAAAGGTTTTTCGTCTTTATATTCATAACCAGCAACAATCATTCTTGCTACCCAGAAAAATAGAATATCTGGTCCTGTAACTAAATCGTTTGTTGGGTAGTAATACTTAATTTCTTCGTTTTCTGGATTTCTAATTCCGTCAAAAACAGACATTGGCCACAACCAAGAAGAAAACCATGTGTCTAATGCATCTTCATCTTGTTTTAAATCGGTTGTTTTTAAATCTGAATTTCCTGTTTTTTCTTTTGCTAAAACTAAAGCTTCATCAATATTTTCTGCTACAACAAAATCCTCTTTTCCATCTCCATAGAAATACGCAGGAATTTGTTGACC
>CAXBAC010000053.1:0-11044 GCA_963973485.1 uncultured Polaribacter sp.
AACTTTAAGTTCAGGTGAGAATAATTTAAACCAAGACTTTGCATATAACCTTCCTTCAGGTGGAACTGGAAATGGTGGTGGAACAGGCAATGGTGGTGGAGTTGGATCTGGAAATGATGGAGGAGTTGAGTCTGAGTCTTTAGGAGATGCAATTTCTAAAATCTATGTAGGTAGAAAGAAAAATTCTGTACCAACTGTTTTTGTAAAAGACAAATCAAATTTATATAATAAAACTGTTTTACAAGCAAAACAACCTTATCAAGGTAAAGGGCAAACCATGCTAGACATGTTCCCAACAGAGTTGGTAGCTGGTAATGTGGCTAATGTAACTTCACCAACAGATATTTTAGATTACACTATTGCAGACGAAGTTTTATCTGTAGATTTCTCTTTAGATGGCGAAACTAAAGGTGTTGTTTTAGGAATTAAAACATCAGACAAAGTTTACAACCACACCAAAGCATCTTGTGATAGATTAAGAGGTGCTGAGATTTTAAATATCCAAAGAGTAGAATTAAAAGGGTACAATTTCTTAATGCAAGCAATTAAACAAAGAAATGGTGTTGTAGAATATGCTATCTCATTTGCAGTTGCAAAGAATAATAATGATGATAAGTACTCAATACAGACCAATTGGTATGTAAATAATTACATCAAATATAATGATATGTACAACTTCCAAGTATGGTCTATTAAGCCAGATTATACTCAGAAATTATTATCTGATATTATCGATAATTTAAAATCATTTATCCCTGTAAAACAAGAAGGAATTAAGTTGTTCCCAGAAACTTATGCTTCTAAGATTTATAGAGAAAAAGGTGAGCTAGTTGTAGCTTTAAGAAGTACTGAAGCAGGAAAAACAGCAGAAGTAAATATGACAGAATTGTATTCTGAAACAGCAAACAATATCAAGTACAGAATCGAAACATTAGATACTGAAATTCAGCAAAGCTTACGATTAGACATTGCAGATGGGTATGAATATGATGGTTTAATTAAAGTTGATAATGAAGTAAAAGACGCTTTTTATCATGCAGATGGTAACTGGGGATTAGATTTTGATAAACGTTATACTACAATCAAAAACTATTTTGTGTGGAATGACTTTAATAGAATATATCAAAATGATGAATATGCAGTAAACAGAAGTGTTGAAGTTAAAGCAACAACTGATTACGATTATTTAACAGTTTACAAGTCTTTATTACCAGGAACTATATCTGCAGATTATTCTGAGTATAAGTACTTAGCTTTTACAGCCAAAGGAAGTGGAATGATGGAAATAGGATTGTTAAAAGCCTCTATAGAAGATTGGAAAGAACAATATAGAATTATGGTAGATTTTTCTGAAGAAGAACAAACCTATTACATACCTTTTGAAGCTTTTACTTCAGTAGGAACAGAAGAAAGTTTAAACGCAGATGATTTAACTACTATAACTTTCAACTTCTTACCAGTAGAAGCAAATACAAAAGAGTTAGACCTAATGATTTCAGATGTAAGATTTACTAAAGTAGCAGGAGAAGGAATAACTGTTAACAAAGTAGAAACTTTTGAAAACGAGTTTATGGCTTATCCAAACCCGTCAAAAGGAAACGTAAACCTGTTATTATTTAGTCAAGAAAATACAGAAGCTACAGTTACATTAACCGATATTACAGGTAAAACAATTTACAAAGAAAACGTAACATTAACTGCTGGTAAAAACGAGTTTGACTATAACTTTAGAGTAAAAGCTGGGGTTATGTTTTTAAAAGTAGCTAGTAAAGAAACCAATTACGGAACATCTAAGATTATATTTAGATAAAACCTATGTTTACCAAAAATCAATAGTTTAGATAATTTTTAGGGGTATTAATTTAAAACTATTGATTCCAAGAGCTGACGAAAGTCAGCTCTTTTTTTTTTTAAAAAAATACTTTCAAATTCTTCAAAGTTATTATATGCGTTTTGTTTACATATCTCCAATCTACTGACAATGAATATTTTTATAATTCACAAAAAATAAAAAATGTATATTTGCATCTCCTCCATTCATATTTTTGATACACCCCTAATAAAATTATAGATTTTAATAATCTTAAACGATGTGTTATCATAATGGATTACTCTAAAAAATTAACCGCTAAAAAGAGTAGACTATCCTTTATTAAAGTAGGGATTTGTTTATTTTTTATTTTTTTTACTACCTCAATTGTTAGGTCACAATGTGTAACTCCAACAGATTGTGATGGAGATGGAATTGCAAACAGTATAGATTTTGATGATGATAATGATGGTATCTTAGATACAGACGAGTTTTCATGCCCACCTGCTGCAAGTGGTACAATAACGTCTTTTGTTATTGTAAACAAACCACAAACAGCTTCTTCAAAAACAGTAAATTCATTCTCTAACTCAAGTTCACCATTTGCAACAAATAGTTCATATAACCTATCTTATGGAACTAAGTTTGGAAAAAGATTAGAAGGTTTTGTTTTAAGTTCTGGAAATACAATAATGGTAGATGAAGATGCCTCTATTGGAAATATTACTTTTAGAAGAGCTACAAGTGGTACTGCTCCAACTAATCAAATTATTTGGATAGAAAACGATGGTCATACAAGTACTTCTAATGCAACTAAATTGCATACGAACCAAGTCAATAATATGGCTGACACTTTTTCTCATGGATTTTACAATGTTGGGAGTGATAATGTTTTCGACAACAGTACATCCTCTCAAAATAAAAACAATATAGAAAGAGTTGATGTTGTTTTTGACAATGGATATTTAGTAAACTCAGCAGATAATCAGTATGTTACTGTTGGTGAAAGAGGGAAAAATAATTTTATAGATATTGCTATAATTACAAGTATAGATGGTAGTGGAACTCCAACAGCATTTAGCACTGTTTACAGAGTTACTACAGCTTCTATGACAACCATAGAAAAATTACCTTCTACTGTTTTAAGAAAAGAAATAACTGATACAAATTTTAGACCAAGTACAGCATTAAATCAAGATGTTGCAATAAGAGCAGTAAAAATGTCTGATTTTGGCATTGCAAACGGAACAACAATTTATGGTTATTCAATTTTACCTCCAGACTATAATACAGGAAATATTTTAGATTGGACAACCTACCCTACTAATACAAATTCCTCTTTAGGTGGGTTAGATTTAGTATTGTTTAACTACTTTTCATCAGACTGTGTTTATAGAGATACAGATGGAGATGGATTACCAGACAGTAAAGATACAGACTCAGATAATGATGGGTGTCCAGATGCAATAGAAGCTTCTGGTTTATATACTTCTTCAGAAGTTAACAATACATTAGTAGGTGGTAGTAATGGAGGTAGTCTGTTAAATTTTTCAACACCTGTAAACAATAATGGAATACCAACTGTAGTTGGAACCTCTGTTGGAGGAAATGAAACTTTTGGGCAAGTTACAAGCTCCAGAGTAATAACTGCAGAACAAATAACTATAAATACAGCACCAGTAAATACATTAGTAAATAAAAATGATAATATATCATTTACAGGTAATGCAACATCTATAGCTACTACAACTTTTAATGCAGGCACACCTAATTACACAGTACCTCCTGGAACAAATAGCTCAGGTTCATTAACTTACAAATGGTTTAAAAACTCTGCACCTGCAACAGTTTTATCAACAAGTTCAACATTTACAATAAATGCAGCAGCAATTTCTGACATTGGAGATTATACATTTCAAGTAATTGGGGTTGATAATAATTGTCCAGAAGAAGTAATATTTACATTAAGTGTAAACGATACTCCATTAGCTACTAATGATACATTCAACGCAAATGAAAACAGTCAAAATAATAGCTTTGATGTTTTAGACAATGACACCTTTGGAAACGATGGTCCAAATACAGGATCCATTACATTACCAAGTGGTACTACAACAAATGGAGGTTCTGTTACAGTTGATGATGGAGGAACACCAAATGACCCAACTGATGATACCATTTCGTATACACCACTTGCAGGCTCTACTGCTAATGATAGCTTTACATATACAATTACTGATGCAAATGGAGATACTTCTACTGCAACTGTAAATATAACTGTTAGTCCAGTTGTAGATTGTAATGATAGTCCAACATCTCCTGCTCAAGGTTTTAATGTATTTGTAGAAAAAAATATGAATGCGAAATCTACAGAAACCAAAGGAGCTGTAGCTATTGGAAAAAACTTAAATATTAAAGGAAATTATAATGTGGCCACAGATGATTGTGGTGATTTTGATACAAATGGATTAAAAACAGGTCTCCTTGTTGGTAATAAAGTAAACTATCCTCTAAATACAGTGATCAACACAAATGATGATCAATGTAATTGTGGAGACCCTACAATTGTAAACAATGGAAGTTTTGAAACTGGTGCTGTTACAAACACTTGGACTCTAAAAGATGAAAGCGATATTCCAGGTTGGTATACAACAGCTACAGATAATAAAATAGAAATTTGGAAATCTGGTTTTCAAGGAAAAAACGCACAAGAAGGTAATTACATTGCAGAAATTAACGCCAACCAAAGAGCATCATTATATCAAGTTATTTGTGCTGAGCCTGGTTCTGTATTAAATTGGTCTATTTGGCATAGAGGAAGACGTGGTGTAGATGTAGCTAATGTAAAAATAGGAGTTACTTTAAATGCTGCAACTATAGCACAAACCATGAGTACAGACCAAAATGCTTGGGTAAACTATTCAGGGTCATATACTGTACCTGCAGGAGAGCATACTGTATATTTTGTTTTTGAATCAGTATCAAGCCAGCCTTACAACAATTTATCTTATGGTAATTTAATTGATAATTTTGAAGTAACTAAAACCACTACAGGAACATGTCCTGCTGTTGGAGCAAGCCCTAATGGGTTGTTAACTGTTGTAAATCCAAATTATTACACAAAAATTGGGAAAAGTAACGGTTCTGTATCTTGGTACTTTGATGAGTTAAATGCACCTGCAAATATGAGGGTTACACCAAATGGTGTATACAATTCATCATCTAGAATACAAATGAATAATACTTCTCCTGGTTATGGAGTAAATTCATCAACAAACCCTGTTTTTGAAAATAATTTATTAGATTTTTCAAGTGCTTTTCAAAGTTTAAGAGCTAATGCTAATAATATGGCATCTAACTCAAATAATGCGACACTAGAGGACGATAATTCAAACTCAATTACAAATACTACTTTAACACCTCAAACAGAAATAATCTTAAATAATGGCGTTAATTATTTAAATGTAACTGGCACAGACTTAAACAGTGTTAACGGTTTAACTTTTCAAAACTTACCTTCTGCAAACAAAGTATTGATTGTAAATGTTGATGCACCAGGAAATTTCAATTGGGATGTTTGGGAACAGATAGGAATATCATCAACAGAAAGCCCTTATGTTTTATATAACTTTTACAATAGCGATAAGGTAAATATTAAAGGTAACGAAACCATTTACGGAACTATTTTCGCACCTTTTTCAAATGTTAGAAAAGTATTTAATAAAGAAGATATTTATGGTCAGGTCATTGCAGAATCTTTTACACATGATGGAGGTATAATTCACTGCAACAAGTTTGCAGCTACAAGTACATGTCCTACATTTGCTGGTGTAGCTCCAAGTTCTGGGTTTGATATAAATGTAAATCCACAATGTTTTGTAGCTAACGATTTTGCTTTTACAAATACTACACAAATAGTAGGTGTTCCTCAACCAGAAGCTCCAATAACCTATGCTTGGGATTTTGGAGATGGTACAACAAGTACTGCTATGGATATAAGTAGTAAAACATATCCAAGCCCAGGTACGTATACTGTTAGTTTAACAGCAACAAATATATATGGCTCAGATACTTCTACGCAACAAGTAACAGTTTTACCTGTTTTAGAGCCAATTGTAACTGTTATAAATTTACCATCACCAAATGGTAAAATCATAAAACAATTTACAATCGATAACGCAAGTTCATTTACAGATTTTTCATGGACATTGCCAGGAAATGGATCTCAAAGTGGCCCAGGTTTGCTACAAAATACAAATCCTATTACTTATGAGTTTACAACACCAGGTATATCAACAATTTCATTAACTGCTACAAGTAACGATTGTACTACTACTATAGACATTCCTATAACAGTAACCTCAAGTGAAGTTTCAGGTGGTAATTCTGGCGGAGTTGAGTCTGAATCTTTAGGTGATGCAATTTCTAAAATTTATGTAGGTAGAAAGAAAAACTCTATACCAACTGTATTTGTTAAAGATAGATCTAACTTATATAATAAAACAGAGCTACAATCAAAACAACCTTATCAAGGCAAAGGACAAACCATGTTAGATATGTTCCCTACTGAATTAATAGCAGGCAATATTGCAAATGTAACTTCACCTACTGATATTTTAGATTATACAATTGCTGATGAAGTACTATCTGTAGATTTCTCTTTAGATGGTAAAACTAAAGGAGTTGTTTTAGGAGTTAAAACTTCTGATAAAGTATACAATCACACCAAAGCGTCTTGTGACAGGTTAAGAGGTGCAGAAATATTAAATGTAATACCTGTTCAATTAGCAGGATACAACTTCTTAATGCAAGGTATTAAGCAAAGAAGTGGAGTTATTGAATATGCTATCTCTTTTGCTGCTGCTAAAAATAATAATGATAGTAAATATAGCATACAAACCAACTGGTATGTGAATAATTATATCAAATATAATGACATGTATAACTTCCAAGTTTGGACAACAAACCCAGAGGATACTTATAAATTAGTAATTGATATAATCAACAACTTACAATCTTTTGTTCCTATTGAGCAAACTGAAATTCAGAAAGTACCTAAAACGTATGCAGCTAAAATTTCTAGAGACAAATCAGATTTAGTAATTCTATTAAGAAGTACTAAAGAGGGTTTACAAACAGAAATAACAATGGATGAATTGTATTCTGAAACTGCAAACAATGTAAAACACAGATACAATCCTATAAGTACTAAAATTGAGCAAGAATTAAGAGTTGATATTTCTGATGGATATGAATATGATGCCTTATTAATAGTTGCAGGTGAAGTAGAAGATGCATTTTATCATGCTGATGGAAACTGGGGCTTAGACTTCGACTCTAACTATACAACAATTAAAGACTACTTTGTATCTAATGATTTTAACAAAACGTATCAAGATGATGAGTATGCTATAAACAGAAATGTAAAACTTAAAGCAACTAGTAATTTTGATTACTTAACATTATATAAATCATTATTACCAGGTACATTATCTGCAGATTATTCTGAGTACAATTACGTATCATTTACTGCAAAAGGTTCTGGTTTAATAGAATTAGGTTTAATCAAAGCGTCTATCGAAGATTGGAAAGCTCAATACAGAGTTATGGTAGATTTATCTGAAGAAGAGCAAACATATTATGTTCCTTTCGATGTTTTTAGTTCTAGCGCAAGTCAAGAAAAATTAACAGCTGATGATTTAACAACTTTACTATTTACGTTCTTGCCTGTAGAAGCACAAACTAAAGATTTAAACCTAGAAATATCTAACGTAAAATTCACAAAAATAGCTGTAGAAGATCAAGTGATTGGTAAAATTGAAAAATTTGAAAATGAATTCATGGCTTACCCAAATCCTTCAAAAGGAAATGTAAACATGATGTTATTTAGCCAAGTTGATACAGAAGCCACTGTAACATTAACAGATTTAACTGGTAAAACTATTTATAAAAATAATGTATCTTTATCCACTGGAAAAAATGAGTTAGATTTTAACTTTAAAGTAAAACCAGGTGTAATGCTACTTAAAATAGCTAGTAAAGAAATTAATTACGGAACATCTAAAATTATATTTAGATAATGTATATTTGTAAAATCAATCAATAGTTTAGATAATTTTTAGGGGTATTAATTTAAAACTATTGACTCCAAAGAGCTAACGTAAGTTAGCTCTTTTTTTGTTTAAAAAACAATCAGTTTCATCAAAAAAACATTCGTATTTTTGTTATAACACAAATAAGAATAATGATGAAAGATTTAAGCGATTATAGAAAATCTTATGAAAAGCAAGAACTTTTAGAAAGTAATTGCCCAGAAAATCCAATGGAATTATTTCAAACATGGTTTAAAAAAGCCGATGATTCTGATACAGTTGCAGAAACTAATGCCATGAATATTGCAACTATTGGTAGTGATGGTTTTCCAAAAAATAGAATTGTACTTTTAAAAAAAATTACTTGGGAAGGCTTTATTTTTTACACAAATTACACATCAGAAAAAGGAAAAGCTATTGCCAACAATAATAATATTTGCTTGTCTTTCTTTTGGCCAGCATTAGAACAACAAATTATTATTAAAGGTAAAGCAGAAAAACTTTCAGAAAATTTATCAGATGGGTATTTTGAATCTAGACCAGATGGAAGTAAACTTGGCGCTTGGGCTTCGAACCAAAGTACAGTGGTTGATTCTAGAGATGAACTAGAAAAAAATTTAAAAATGTTCGAAAGAAACTTTGAAAATAAAGAAATTCCTAGACCAGAACATTGGGGTGGCTACATTACCAAGCCAGTTTCTATTGAGTTTTGGCAAGGCAGACCAAACAGAATGCATGATAGATTAAGGTATACGTTACAAAAAGATTTTTCTTGGAAATTAGAAAGATTAGCACCTTAAATATTTATATTTACATTTCAATAACCAAAATAAATGAAAACATTATACATCGTTCGTCATGCAAAATCTTCATGGAAGTATTCTGGAATTGATGATATAGACAGACCATTAAAGAAGAGAGGTATTAAAGACGCTCATTTAATGTCTAAAATTCTGAGTAAAATGGTAGATAAACCAGATGTGTTTATCTCAAGTAGTGCAAATAGAGCTTTGCATACAGCTGTAATTTTCTGTGAAAACTTTGGTTATCCACATTTCAACTTACAAATTAAAAGACAATTGTACAGCTTTAGTGATGGTTATTTAGTTAAAACCGTAAACGCATTAGAT
The DNA here is from genome assembly GCA_963973485.1 of uncultured Polaribacter sp. Taxonomy (GTDB): domain Bacteria; phylum Bacteroidota; class Bacteroidia; order Flavobacteriales; family Flavobacteriaceae; genus Polaribacter. The sequence continues at coordinate 9,033 of CAXBAC010000053.1, forward strand.
GACGGTTTTAATTCTGCAATTATCTTTAGTCATGATCATGGCATTAACACTTTTGTAAATGAGTTTGGAAACAGACCTATTGCTCATGTAACAACATGTGGTATCATCGGTCTAAAGTTCAAAGAAAAACACTGGAAAAACATTCGAAGAGGAGAAACTTTTTTAGTTGAATTCCCAAAAAACCATAAATAATATAAGCTTGTTAGAGATAAAAAAATACGGTGCTATAGATATTGGTTCTAATGCAATTCGTTTATTAATAGCAAACGTTATTGTAAAAGAAGATAGAGAAACACAATTTAAAAAATCATCTTTAGTTCGTGTACCAATTCGTTTAGGAGCAGATGCCTTTGTTAATGGCTTTATAAGTGAAGAAAATACTGCTAGAATGATTGATGCTATGGAATCATTCAAACTTTTAATGAAAGTGCATAATGTAGAACGCTATAAAGCTTGTGCAACTTCTGCAATGAGAGAAGCTAAAAACGGTTTAGAAGTTGCAAAAAAAATTGAAGCACAAACTGGAGTACAAATTGATATTATTGGAGGTAAAGAAGAAGCAAGTATCATATCATCTACAGACTTAAGTGAACTAATTCAAGGAGACAATTCGTATTTATATGTTGATGTTGGTGGTGGTAGTACAGAATTTACCGTTTTTTCAAAAGGACAGATAATTACTTCAAAATCTTTTAAAATTGGTACTGTACGTTTATTAAACAACAAAAAAGCTGTTAACAAAGAAATGTTTTCTAGTGTAGAAAAGTGGATTAAGAAAAACACGAAAGATTTAAAGAAACTCTCTTTAATAGGTTCTGGAGGAAATATTAACAAACTATTTAAAATGTCTGGTAGAACTGAAGGAAAGCCTATTTCTTATATCTATTTAAATGCTCAATATCAGTTTCTAAAAAAAATGAGCTATCAAGACAGAATTGTAGAATTGAGCTTAAATCCTGATAGAGCAGACGTTATAATACCTGCTACAAAAATTTATCTATCTGCAATGAAATGGAGTGGAGCAAGAAAAATTTATGTACCAAAAATTGGTCTTTCTGATGGTATTATAAAAAGTTTACATTACAACAAACTATAAATTACATTATTTCTTAAAATTTATAAATGTTTTTAGTACATTTGGCACAATGTTTTTTATTGAAAATAAAGACTTTGATTAATGATTATTAGTATGAAAAAAATTGTATTAAGTTCAGTATTTTTAATGTTTGCTGCTGTTGTTTTTGGTCAGGATTTACCAGATAATCCAGAACCAGGTAAATGTTATGTACGTTGTAAAACTCCAGATATTTACAAAAACGAAACTATAAATGTTGCTGTATCTCCAGAGTATAAAAAAATAGTTTCTTACCCTGCAGAGTATAAAACTATTCAAGAAAAAGTTTTAGTAAGAGAGGCAGGTGAAGAAATTCTAATTGTACCTGCAGTTTGGGGTACTCAAGAGGTTACCTACTATGAAAAAGAAGATGGAACTAAAATAGAAATTGATAAAGCTACATTTTTACAAGGTTTTGAAACTGTAGAAACAAGAGCTGCAACAGCAAGCTGGGAAATGAGTGAAAAATTACCAGACTGTGAATCTAGTAACCCAGACGATTGTAGGTATTGGTGTTACAAGCCTGTACCAGCAGAATTTAAAACAATGCCTGTTGAAAAATTAGCTAGTGATGCTAAAGTTACTAAAGTAAGAATTCCAGGAGTTACAAAAACTTACGAGAGAAAAGTAATGGTAAAACCACCTTCTACTTCTATAGTAAAAACGGAACCAGAATATAAAACCATAACAAAAACAGTTTTAGTAAGAGATGCTAGAACAGAAGAAGTTATTGTACCTGCTGTGTATAGATCTGTAACGAAACAAATACTTGTTGAAAAAGGAGGTTTATCTTCTTGGAAAGCAGTAGACTGTTCTTTAATAGATAATACTCCATTACCAATTAATTGGGATTTTTCTAGCGCAACTTTAAATGAAGGAGCTAAAAGAATTATAGATG
>CAXBAC010000054.1:0-10821 GCA_963973485.1 uncultured Polaribacter sp.
TGCTCAAAATGGGGTGCTAATTAAAAATGCGGAAGCTTTAGAAAAATTAGACAAAGTAAATTCACTAATCATTGATAAAACAGGAACAATTACGGAAGGAAAACCAACTGTAGAAAAAATTGGTTCTTTTGATGATAATTATACTGAAAATGAGGTTTTAAATTATATTGTTTCTTTAAATTCAAATAGTGAACATCCTTTAGCAGAAGCTACTGTAAAATATGGAAAAGAACAAAATGCAGAAATTTTAAAGTCTAATTCTTTTTCTGCTGTTACCGGTAAAGGTGTTGAAGCCCTTATTAATGATAAAAAAGTAGCATTAGGTAATCCTAAAATGATGGAATATGCAAACGCAAAAATCTCATCAGAAATGAAAGAAAAAGCTTCTTCTTTCCAAAAACAAGGAAAAACAGTTTCTTATTTATCAGTTGCTCAAAACATTGTTGGGTATGTAGTTATTGGTGATAAAATAAAAGAAACAAGTGCTAAAGCCATTAAAGAATTACAAAATATGGGCATTGCAGTTATTATGCTTACAGGAGATAATCATGATACAGCGCAAGCAGTTGCAACAGAACTAAATTTGGCTGATTTTAAAGCGAGCATGTTACCTCAAGATAAATTAAAAGAAGTAGAAAAATTACAGGAAAAAGGCAATGTTGTTGCTATGGCTGGTGACGGAATTAACGATGCACCAGCTTTGGCAAAAAGTGATGTTGGTATTGCAATGGGAACTGGAACTGATGTTGCTATTGAAAGTGCAATGATAACTTTGGTTAAAGGAGATTTACACGGTATTGTTAAGGCAAGAAATTTAAGTCATGGTGTAATGAGAAACATTAAACAGAATTTATTTTTTGCACTTATTTACAACATATTAGGTGTACCAATTGCAGCAGGTGTTTTATTTCCTTTTTTCGGAATATTATTATCTCCAATGATTGCAGCATTAGCAATGAGTTTTAGCTCGGTTTCTGTAATTGTGAATGCATTAAGGTTAAAAACAATTAAAATATAATTATATGAAAAAATTAGTAATCGTACTTGTATTAATAACAACAATCTTTAGTTGTAAAAATGAAACTAAAAAAACAGATAATTATGAACATAAAAACCATCCTACAAAATCAGTAAAAGAGAACATACCAAAAAAGAAAGTATTAAGTCCACACCAATCTACTATGGCAATGGTTGGTGATGCTCATATTCATATGGATTATTCTTCTCCTGGTGTTAGAGGAAGAATAATTTTTGGTGGTTTAGTTGGTTATGATAATGTTTGGCAAGCAGGTGCGCATAATGCCACTTGGATAGAAACAAATGAAGATTTAATAATTAATAATGAAGTCCTTCCAAAAGGTAAATATGGTTTTTTTACAATACCATCTAAAGGAGATTGGACTGTTATGTTTAACAAAAATTGGGATCAGCATGGAAAAGATGAATATGATGAAAATGATGATGTGATTCGGTTTAAGGTAACTCCTAAAATTTCAGAAGATATTCAAGAACATCTAGAGTATAAGGTTTCCAAAACTAGCGAAAATTCTGGGACAATAAATATGAAATGGGAAAAAGTAAACGTTGAATTTCCCTTTACAATAAACTAATATGGTTAACAGGAGCACTGCATCAAAAATCCGGAAAACACATCGTTATTTAGGACTCTTTTTAGGTATCCAGTTTTTGATGTGGACGATTAGTGGGCTCTATTTTAGTTGGACAGATATTGATGAAATTCATGGTGATCATTTCAAGAAAGAAGCACCACATCAAACAATATTCAAGAATTTGATTGGTTCGTCTCAACTAGAAAATGAGCAATACATAAAATCTTTAGAGTTATTAGAAATTGACAATCAACCCTATTTTTGGATTAATGAAAGTCAGCTATACAATGCAATTTCAGGTTCCAAAAAGGAAGAAATCACAGAGCAAGAAGCTCTTAAAGTTGCAGAACGTTATATGTTACCTGATTTAATAGTTGAAAGTATTCATAGAATTGAGACTGTTGGGAAACATCACGAATATCGTGGAAGACCATTACCAGCCTACGAAATTTCATATAAAACGGATGAAAACCTAAAGGCTTATGTCGCAACTAATAATGGTGCTTTTCAAACTGTGAGACATCGAGATTGGCGTTGGTTTGATTTTTTATGGATGACACATACAATGGATTATCAAGGGAGAGATAATTTTAATACAATCGTTTTAAGAGCATTTTCACTATTAGGATTAATTACTGTGTTAAGCGGTTTTACATTATGGTTTATATCCTCACCATCAATTAGAAGATTAAAAAAAAGAAAATAATCATTAATAATAAAAAAGAAAATTATGGAATCAAATCAACACTCAAACAAAGAAAACGGAATGAGCAATTACACAAAATTCTATTTAATGTTAGGTTGCTCTTTTATAGCAATGTACATCACAATGTATTTAAATACGTATGTATTTGACCACGTATATTTTAGTCTAACACGCTTTTATATGGTCTGTTTAGGAATATCTACGATGGCATTAATTATGTGGTTTTTTATGCGAAATATGTATAAAAACAAAAAGAAAAACACTGTTATATTAATAGGTAGTGTGGTACTTTTTTTAGGTGCTTTGGGGTTAGTACGTGAACAAAAATCTACAGTTGATGATGTTCTTTGGATGAAAGCAATGATACCACATCATTCTATAGCGATATTAACAAGTGAACGTGCAGATATTCAAGATCCAGAAGTTAAAAAATTGGCTGATGATATTATCAAAGCACAACGTAAAGAAATTGAAGAAATGAAAGCCATGATAAAACGTTTAGAGAATGAAAAATAATAAGATTATAATTTACATAGGTCTTCTTTTAGTAGGGCTTTTAATGGGGTGGTTTCTATTTGGAAACGCATCAAATAAAGAGGCTGTTCACAATCATGATGCCACTGTTACAACAAATCAAATGTGGACCTGTTCCATGCATCCTCAAATTATGCAACCAGAAGCTGGTGATTGTCCTATTTGTGGAATGGATTTAATTCCTGCAGAAAGTAGAAGTGATGGTTTATTAGCAGACCAATTTAAATTAACCGAAAATGCTATGGCTTTAGCTAATATTCAAACAACTGTTGTTGGTAAAGGTAATGTGGAAGGTAATACCATTAAATTATCTGGTAAAATTGCTGAAAATGAAGAAGCCAATGCAGTACAGGTAAGTTATTTCGCTGGTAGAATTGAACGTTTGAATGTGAGTTTTACAGGCGAACGTGTAGGCGCAGGCCAGCGCTTGGCTACGATATATTCGCCAGACTTGGTTGCAGCACAGCAAGAATTGCTTACCGCATCATCCTTAAAAGAGTCGCAACCCGAATTGTACAAGGCTGTAAGGAATAAACTGAAATTATGGAAGCTCTCTGAAAATCAAATCAATCAGATTGAAGAAACCCAAAAAGTGAAAGAAAACTTTCCTGTGTATGCAACTGTTTCAGGAACTGTTACAGAAAAATTGGTAGAGCAAGGCGATTACATTAAACAAGGTCAACCCTTATTAAAAATTGCCAATTTCAAAACAGTTTGGGGAAATTTTGATGTATATGAAAATCAGATTGACCGCTTTAAAAAAGGACAGGAAGTCTTGATAACAACCAATGCTTATCCTAATAAAGAGTTTAAAGGTAAAGTAGATTTCATTGACCCAGTTTTAAACACGAAAACAAGAACTGTAATCTTGCGTGTGGTACTAAATAATAAGAATGATGTTTTTAAACCAGGAATGTTTGTAACGGCAAATATTGAAGGCAGTACAGCTAAAAATGATGAAGTATTATCAATTCCTGCATCTTCTGTGTTATGGACAGGTGAACGTTCTGTGGTGTATCTTAAAACAAATCCAGACCAACCTATTTTTGAAATGCGTGAAATTAAATTAGGTAATCAAATTGGTAATGAATATGAAGTTGTAGAAGGTTTATTTGTTGGAAATGAAATAGTGACTAACGGAACATTTACGGTTGATGCAGCAGCTCAATTACAAGGCAAAAAGTCGATGATGAATAAAGATGGTGGTAAAGTAATGACTGGACACGAAGGTCATTTAGGTATGGATAACAATTCACCCAACAAAGAAAATGAGCACACTAATATGAATGAACGGTTGAAAGTATCAACGAAATTTCAAGAGCAGTTAGAAGCTGTTTTCAATGAGTATATCAATTTAAAAGATGCTTTGGTAAAAGAAGATTCAAAAAGTACTTCAGCAAACGCAACAACTTTATTAAATAAATTGAACAAAGTAGATATGAAATTGTTGTCAGATAATAAGGCGCATAACCATTGGATGTCATTAGAAGGCGAAATAAAATCTTCTGCAACTTCAATTTCTGAAACATCCGATATAGAATCACAAAGAGACCATTTTAAACATTTATCATCACATCTAATCAATGCTGTACAACTATTTGGTGTCAATGAAAAGGTTTATGTGGAATTTTGTCCAATGGCAGATAACAATAATGGTGCATATTGGTTGAGCAAAGAAGAAAAAGTAATCAACCCATATTTTGGTGAAGCAATGCTAACCTGTGGAGAAGTAAAACAAGTAATAGAATAATAACAATTAAATTTTTAAACAATGAAAAAAGTAATTTTAAGTGTAGCTGTAATAGCAGCATTAGGTTTAACAAGTTGTAAAAAAGAAACCAAAAAAGAAACAGAAACCACAACTACTGAAATGTCTAAAGATATGGCAATGACAGACCTGTCTTTTGGTGTAAGAGGAAACTGTGGTATGTGTAAAAGTACCATAGAAAAAGCAGCAAACAATGTTGAAGGTGTTGCAACTGCAACTTGGGATGTTGATAAAAAGAAAATTGCTGTTTCTTTTGATGAAAGTAAAACTAATGAAATGGCTATTCATAAAGCAATTGCAGCTTCTGGTTATGATACAGAAAAAGCGATAGGAGATTTAGATGCTTATGATAATTTACCTGGTTGTTGTAAATATGACCATACTATGGAAATGAACCAATAAATAGAATAATAACAAAAATCATTTTTGCTATAAGATGATTTCCTCCAGATTATGAAAATTGAAAAAGATTGAAAAAATTATTAAAGAATTAGATCACAATTTAGAGTTTTTAGAAAAAGAAATTGAAAGTGCAATTGAAAGAGCAGAAGAAGGTATAAGAATTACGAAACGAGTTTTAGGTCAAATAAAAAATTTGTTTCTTAAAATCAGAACGATGTCTAAAAGTGAAGAAATTCATTTTTTTAAAAATTCTAAACCTTATGTTTTTAGCAAATTAATTTATTATGTAAAATTATTTAATATAGAAAGTAAAAGACCACGAAGTAGTAATAAATCACAAATTAAATACTTTAATAATCATATTGATAAATTACAAAATTATTTTAATGATAATTTAGAGTTTTATCATTATTTTAGAAGAGGTGCTAAATTTCTCGATGAAGAATATTTTATGAGAGGTAAAGTAGATTTAAGATTATTTCCAGATTCACTTTCTTTTTTTACTGATGATACGTTTTCAACAAGTCACGATTCTTCTGTTGCAACAATACTTGCTTATGATATGTTAATCATCTATTTAAAAATAGAAATAGATAAACTTGAAAATTATAGTACAATGGAAACAAATTATGGAGCCTTTAAGAAACAATCAAAATTATTCTGGACTGGTAACAAAACAGATCTAATAGAATTGATTTACGCACTACATAGTTCAGGAGCAATTAATAGTGGTACAGCAGATATCAAAGAATTGGCATCAGTTTGTGAGCAGATGTTTAATATTGAATTAGGCGATTATTACAGAACATTTTTAGAAATTAAATCAAGAAAGATAAACCAAACAAAATTTATAGATAAAATAAGAGAATCGCTCTTGAAAAAAATGATAGAGTCAGAAGAATAATTACCCAACTTGGGTGTTTTAAAGTGCAAATTATTTTCATATAATTTGCACTTTTTTGTTATGCTAATTTAAAAATCAAAAAACTAAAACAAATCATTCTAACACATTAATAATGAGTATATAAAAACACCCAAGTTGGGTGTAGCTTGTGTGTAGAACTTAATAATTCAGTACATATTTGCAAACGAAAGTCAAATCAGAAAGAAGGAGTTGTTTTGTTTATTGGGGGAAAACCAACAGCTTCTTCTTTCATTAAAACCGTTTTCAAATGCCAACATCAATTATTACAACAGAAGATTTAAGAGAGTTCAAAGAAGAATTATTAGAAGACATCAAAGCAATGATTAATCATCAATCTGGCTTTGCACCAAAAAAGTGGTTAAAATCTCCAGAAGTCAGAGATTTATTAAGTATTTCTCCAGGAACTTTACAAAATTTAAGAATTAATGGAACATTGCCCTATTCTAAAGTTGGTGGTGTAATCTATTACGATTATGAAGAAATTGTAAAAGTATTAGAAGAAAATCGCATTCATAATAAATTCTAAAGCTAAAATGTTCTGTCACTTCGAGCATTGCTGTAGATGAAAATATATTTTCATTGAAAGTATGTAACGCTGTTATCGAGAAATCTTACTTTATGCAAAACGTAAATTTTATAAAACACCTTAAAGGTGTATTCTTTCAATTCTCAAAAGACAATCGTTTAAATCCAACACACATTAGCCTGTATGTAGCATTATTTCAAATCTGGAATAACAATCGTTTTTTAGAAGAATTTTACATCAATCGCGAAGAAGTAATGCGTTTTTCAAAAATTGGTTCGAAATCAACCTATCATAAGTGTATCAAAGACTTAAGTCATTGGAAATATATAATTTATTATCCTTCACACAATCCATATAAAGGCAGTAAAATTAAGATGTTCAAATTCGAGACAAGTACTGGACAAGCTCTGGTACACAACAGTATTAATATCGAGACAAGCAGTGGACAAGCACTGGTATCTATTAATAAACATATACAAACTAATAGAAACAATAAAAACATTAATAAACTTGACCAGCCTAAAAATGAAAAAGAAGTTGTTGTTTTTTTTGAAAAAGAAAAATGGCCAATAATTGAAGCTCAAAAATTCTTTAATCATTACCAGGGCATTGGTTGGAAAGTTGGTGGTAAAACAAAAATTATCAATTGGCAAGCAACAGCAAAAAATTGGATGATAAAAGCTGAAGAAATAAAAAATAAAGAAACGCAAAAATCAGTTAGCCAAAATCAAGACAACCTAAAGACCAGTAAAAATAAAAATTACAACGAACCTTTATGATTAAAATACAACCACATATCATTCAAGAAGGAAGTGTGCAATTTCAATTAGGCGAACAAAAGGGAAATCAAATAATATACGATTTTCCAAAAATGCTAATCTATTTAGAAGCAAAAGGAAAATTATTATTTGGTAAAAATTTCAAAATATATTCAGAAGATGAAACTGTTTTATATAAACTATGTATCTATTTCATTCGTGATTTTGAAACTTGCAGAAAATTAAAGATAGATCCAAACAAAGGTATTTTATTGTCAGGTCCAGTAGGTTGTGGAAAAACAAGTTTAATGAAATTATTACCGTTTATTGTACCTCATCAAAATCAACATAGTCTAATCCCTGCAAGAAATATCACTTTCAATTTTAATAAAAGTGGTTTTAAAATTATTGAAGATTATGGTAATAATGGCTTTTATTGTTTTGATGATTTAGGTGTAGAAACCACAGGAAGACATTTTGGTAAAGATTGCAATGTAATGGGAGAAATACTTCTTTCTCGCTATGATTTGTTCTTAAAACGTAAAATTAGAACACACACCACTACAAACTTAAATGCACAAGAATTAGAGAGCAGATATGGTATTCGTGTACGTTCCAGAATGCGAGAATTATTTAATTTGATTGCTTTTGATAAAGAAAGTTTAGATAAGCGAAAATAGTTTTTAAATCATTTAGTTTAAATTTTGTAAATTGTTAACTTTGTAAAATAATGCAAGTAGCTAAAAATATAGAAAGTTTAAGGAATTTATCACAAATTCTATCTCCTGCTAATTTTAAAAAAATAGTAAAGGATAAGAATTATTTTGATACATTTTATCGTATTAACAAACACACTAAAATATCAGATTCTACCACTAACTTTGAAGTCATTAATGCTATTTACAAATCACTTTTAGGTACTTACAAAAATGAATATATTTATAAAAACATCCTTTTAAATCAAAAACTTCTTAAAAAGTATAGCTTAAAAAATTCAATAGCACTATCAGAATTTAAAATTGGTAATTCAATAGCAGACTTTGTTATTTTAAATGGTGAAGCTCGTGTTTATGAAATAAAAACTGAATTAGATGGTTTAGATAAATTGGATAAACAATTAGCAGATTATAAAAAATTTGCTGATAAAATCTATGTGGTTTCAAATTCAAAACACATTGCTAATCTATTAGTTAAGTTTCATAACACAGAAATTGGTTTAATTGAATTAACAAAAAGAAACGCGCTTAAAACTATTAAAAAAGCAGAACAAAATTTTTCATTTTCCCACGAAACACTATTCAAGAGTTTAAGAAAAGAGGAATATATTAGTTTACTGAAAAAACATTTTGGAGCAATTCCTGTTGTTCCTAACACACTAATTTTTAGAGAGTGTTTTAAACTTTCAAAAAAAATAGATATTTTAGAGTTTCAAAAATTAGTTATCAAAGAATTAAAATTTAGAAATATTTCTAATCCAGAATTATTTAATGATGATTTAGTCCCAGATTCATTAAAACATATCTGTTACACTTTAAATTTTTCAAAAAAAGATTTCATTGAATTAGAAGATTTTCTTTATAAAAAAAGTAAGCTATGTATTTCCCATATGTCAGAGGTAAACAATTTGAATTAATCGCGTTACGAGAATTATGTGGTTTACTACCAAATTTTTCAACTAAAATTTCACCTGTAATCGAACCAATTAAAGGTTCTTCTACCTTAAAATCTGCATTAAAAACTTTAGCATCTAAAAATGTAAACTTTAGTGTTATTATAAATCCTAAAGTGGGTGGTTTAGTTGGTGAGGGTAATAAAATTATAGATCTTTTAAAAGAGGTATTGCAACATTATAATAATTATCAAATTGCAATAATTATAGACACAAAAATTGAAGAGCAAATTCCAGCTCTAATTGAAGGTGTAAATAGTTTAGAGTTAGATTATAAAGGCGTTACTTTAATTCATAATTCTGAAATATCAGAAGTTAGTATTACTGAAATTCAAAGTAACATAAACGTTATTTACAATATTATTTACTTTAGTCATACAAGTAGGCGTTATTATAGATTATTCTCTGAAGATAGCAGAATTTCATTAGATGATTATTTTAGAGATATGCCAAGAAATGCAGATTATCTTGAAGTAGGGGAAAGTCCTTTTTCTGAAGAATACAGTTTTTATAAAGCTGAAGGGTTTTTCGGTTTTTCTGATTTTTTAACGGTTGGTGTCAATTATTCAGATTCAGGTTTTTTACCAAGAGCAGTAGCAATGCATCTATCTTATATTAATGCAACAGGCAAAATAATGGTAAAACATTTTGTATCTGACTCAAATGGTGATGCATCTGATATAGGAGGTAAATTCGCAGAAGCACTTGAAAAACTTGTAAATTGGTGTGAAAACAATAATATAAATACCAAAGCAGTAGAAATATATAAAGACCTTCATAATCGTGGTCACTTTCCTGGATTAGGTACCTTAAAAAAACTATCAATAATGAATCATATCGAATTAATTATAGATAAGATTTAATTATGAATTGTTGTGTAAATTGTTTCAATAGTATATACCTAAAAAGTATTATCGATTCTTATAATAAAAAAGGTAAATGCGACTTCTGTAAATCTGATAATGTTTCAATTTATTTAGCAAAAGAATTAGCAGATTATTTTAGAAATATATTTTCTCTTTATGACATTGATACTAAATCTAAACTTGATATTTCTGCTTCTATTAAAAAAAACTTTAACCTTACAACAGATTTAGTTGTTGATAATAAGTTTCTTTTTAAATCTATTTTCATAGATGAAATCGAAGATTTCAATCATTTATTTGAAAATCAAGTATCATCAAATATTCTTCAGGAAGAAACAAAGATTCACAATATTTGGAATGATTTTAAAAAAGAAATTAAATTCGCAAACCGTTATTTTGCGAGTAATTCTTTAAACTTTGAAGTTTTTAAATCAATTATACAAAGTAGTTTAATCAGAGATATTAATGTTGATGAAACTTTTTACAGGTCAAGAATTTCTGATAAAATAGGTTTTGATAAAAATAATATGGGTAATCCTCCTAAACCAGAATTAGCTACAGCTGGTAGAGCAAATCCTAAAGGAATATCATATTTATATATAGCAAACTCTTTAGAAACTGCTTTATACGAAACAAGAAGTACCGTCTTTGATTATGTCACAATTGGTGAGTTTGCAGTAATAAAAGAATTAAAAGTTATTAGTTTTAGGAATATTGCAACAGACCCTATTTATTGGTCTGAAAGAGAGGATATAAAGAGTTACATAGAATATTTACCTTTTATTTATACTTTACAAAAAGAATTATCACTTCCAATAAGAAAAAAGGATAAAACATTAGATTATATCCCTACTCAATATATCTGTGAATATATAAAATCATTAGGTTTTGATGGTGTAGAATACCAGAGTTCATTATTTGCTGAAGGTTATAATTTAGCCATTTTCAATCCAGATAAATTAGAATGCACTGCTACAAAAGTTTATGAAATTGAAAATATAAAACTACATCATAAGTTACTTGATAATAGTTAAATTCCCCACAAACCAAAATCCAG
>CAXBAC010000055.1:0-10810 GCA_963973485.1 uncultured Polaribacter sp.
GCTTGCGGATTGTAAGATGCCAATTTATTGGCAAAAATATCTACCTCTTCATCCAGTTCTTTTAAAGTTTCAAAAACTTTAGCATACAAACCTTTTTCTTTAGCCCAATAAGCGTTTTTCCAATTTGTAGCATCTAAAGTTAATTCAGCTGTTGCTGCCAATCCTATTTTTCTAGAAACAGCTGGTTCTATAACAAAAGGACCAATACCAATTGTAAGTTCAGACAATTTAATTGATGCGTGTTCTGTTGCCAAAGCATAATCGCAAGCAGCTGCTAAACCTACTCCTCCACCAACAGTTTTACCTTGAATTCTACCAATAATGAGTTTGCCACAAGTACGCATGGCATTAATTACATTGGCAAAGCCAGAAAAGAATTTTTGTCCTTCTTCTAAATTTGTAATAGCTACCAATTCATCAAATGAAGCACCTGCACAAAAAGCTCTTTCGCCTTCTGATTTTAAAATGATAACAGTAATTGAATCGTTTTTAGAAAGTGAATGCAACTCATTTGTTAATCTTGCTAATAACTCACTAGGAAAGGAATTACTTGCAGGATGCCCAAATTCTAAAGTTGCAATTGCGCCTTGAATATTTGTATATAAACTTCCATTTTCTCTTGTAGTACTCATGTAAAAATAGTTTTATCAAAAATAGGTTTTTATTGATAGAAAATCAATGATATCTTAGTTAGTTATACATTAAACTATTTGTGCTTTATTTTCTTGAATAATATGTAAATTGTAAATACAAGTGTAATTGTATTTGCTAAAATCATGGGGAAACTACTTAAATAAACACTATAAATTAACCAACACAACAACCCAATTGAAAGTATGATATACATAGTTAATGAGATTGATTTGGTGTCTTTAGTTTTATATACTTTAATAACTTGAGGAAAAAACGCCACAGTTGTTAAAATAGCTGCTAAGAAACCAATAATCTCAAAATAATTCATACGTTTTTTACCCTACTATATTTACGATTTTTCCTGGCACAACAATTACTTTTTTAGGTGTTCTACCTTCTAATTGTGCAATTGTTTTCTCGTGAGCCATAACTGTTTTCTCAATGTCATCTTTTGATAAATCTAAAGGTAATTCTAAAGTAAAACGCATTTTACCATTAAATGAAATAGGATAATTCTTTGCACTTTCTACCAAATGCTTTGCATCAAAAATAGGAAAAGAAACTGTTGATATTGATTCATTATGTCCTAATTTGCTCCATAATTCCTCTGTAATATGAGGTGCATAAGGTGATAACAACACTAACAAAGGCTCTAAAATTTCTCTTTTATTGCATTTTAGGGCTGTCAATTCATTTACTGCAATCATAAAAGTAGATACAGATGTATTGAAAGAAAAGTTCTCAATATCGTCTTCTACTTTTTTGATGGTTTTATGTAAAACTTTTAACTCTTCTTTTGCTGCTTTATCTTCAGAAACTTCAAAGTTTTCTCCATTAAAATACAATTTCCAAAGTTTTTTCAAGAATGATGAAACTCCAGAAATACCAGAAGTTTTCCAAGGTTTGGTTTGTTCTAATGGCCCTAAGAACATTTCGAACATTCGTAAAGCATCTGCTCCATATTCTGCAACAATATCATCTGGATTAACCACGTTGTATTTCGATTTGGACATTTTTTCTACTTCACGTTTCACCTTTAAAACACCATCCTCATTTAACATAAATTGAGCATCGTTAAACTCAGGCCTCCAATTTTTAAACGCTTCAATATCTAATTCATCAGAAGCATTTACAAAAGATACATCTGTATGTAACCATCTAAACTTAACACTTCCAATCTCATTTTCAGTTAACCCTTTTGATTTGAAAAAGCTTTTAAATTCATTCCATCTAGGATGAATTGAATCAATGGAACCTGGACCTTCAATAATATCAGAAGATTCAAAAATATTTAAACTCTTGTCGTTATAAGTTGCTTCTAAAATAAAAGCACTAGTCCCCAAAATCATTCCTTGGTTAATCAGTTTTTTTGCAAACTCATCTACTGGAACAATACCTTTATCAAACAAGAATTTTTGCCAAAAACGCGCATACAATAAATGTCCTGTTGCATGTTCTGAACCTCCAATATATAAATCGATATTTTGCCAATATTCTAAATTTGCTGCAGAGGCTATCTCATTTGGATTATGTGGATCCATATACCTATTAAAATAATATGAACTTCCAGCCCAACCAGGCATGGTGTTCAATTCTAATGGAAAAACAGTTTCATTATCAATCAAATTGTTGGTAACAACTTCATTCGTTTTTGTATTCCAAGCCCAAACTTCTGCATTTCCTAAAGGTGGTTTTCCATCTTCAGTTGGTAAGTATTTTTCAACTTCTGGCAATACAATTGGCAAGTGTTTTGCGTCAATCATTTGTGGCATTCCATCTTTGTAATACACAGGAAATGGTTCTCCCCAATAACGTTGTCTGCTAAAAACAGCATCACGTAATCTGTAGTTTATTTTTCCATAACCAAAGCCTCTTTTTTCTAGTTCGTAAATGGCTAACTTTAAGGCTTTTTTATATTTTAATCCTGATAAGAAATCTGAATTTGCAATCACAGTTCCTTCTTTATCTGCGTGTGCAGCTTCAGAAATATCTACTCCTTCAAAAATATTCGGAATAGGAATATCAAAGTGTTTTGCAAAATCATAATCACGTTGATCTCCACAAGGCACAGCCATAACTGCTCCTGTTCCATAGCCAGCTAACACATAATCTCCAATCCAAATTTGAACTTTTTCACCAGAAAAAGGATGAATTGCATAAGCACCTGTAAATGCACCAGAAATGGTTTTTACATCAGCCATTCTATCACGTTCAGAGCGTTTTGCAGTTGCTTCTATATAGGCTTCAACATCTGCTTTTTGTGCATCTGTTGTAATTTTTGACACCAATTCGTGTTCTGGAGCTAACGTCATAAAACTTACTCCGTAAATGGTATCAGGTCTTGTAGTAAACACATCAATTTTAGCATCAAAACCATCTACCTTAAATGAAACCATGGCTCCTTGACTTCTACCAATCCAATTGGTTTGAGAATCTTTTAAAGGTTGTGGCCAATCAATAGTAGTTAGCCCATCTAACAAACGTTGTGCGTATGCAGAAATTCGCATAGACCATTGTGTCATTTTCTTACGAACAACTGGATGACCTCCTCTTTCTGAAACTCCGTTTACAATTTCGTCATTGGCTAAAACTGTTCCTAATGCAGGACACCAGTTTACTTCTGTATCAGACAAAAAAGTTAATCTGTATTGTAATAATATTTCTTCTTTTTTTGTTGATGAAAAAGCGTTCCAATCTTCTGCTGAAAAAGCTATAATTTCCTCATCACAAACTGCATTTACTGTGGCATTTCCATCTTTCTCAAAAATTGAAATTAAGGTTGAAATATCCTCTGCTTTATCTGAATCTTTGTTGTACCAAGAATTAAATAGTTGAATAAAAATCCACTGTGTCCATTTGTAATACTCAGGATTTGAAGTGCGTACTTCTCTACTCCAATCAAAAGAAAAACCAATTTGATCTAATTGTCTTCTGTAGGTTTTTATGTTTTCTTCAGTGGTTTTTGCAGGGTGCTGCCCAGTCTGAATCGCATATTGTTCTGCAGGTAACCCAAAAGAATCATACCCTTGAGGATGCAATACATTAAATCCTTTATGACGTTTGTAACGCGCATAGATATCACTAGCAATATACCCTAAAGGATGCCCAACATGTAAACCTGCTCCTGAAGGATAAGGGAACATATCTAACACATAATATTTAGGTTTATCAGAATCATTTGAGGCTTTAAAAGTTTGGTTGTCTGCCCAAAATTTTTGCCATTTTTTTTCTATTTCTTGATGATTATACTGCATTATTTCTTCTTTTGAGGGTGCAAATTTACGTTTATTCTATGAAAGAATAAATTTGAATTTTAACAAATATACTGTTACAATCATTTTGTAAATTAGCCAGATAAATCAAACTCAATGAAAAAAATATGTATTGCTTTATTTGTGGCTACCTTTTTGATAGGCTGCAAAACTCCAAATGGAGAAAAGACGAAAGAATTAAGTGTTAATTATAAAAAAATTGAACTCGACAATGGTTTAGATGTTGTTTTTCATGTAGATAAATCAGACCCAGTTGTAGCTGTAGAATTGGTGGTTCATGTGGGTTCTGCAAGAGAAATTGAAGGCAGAACAGGTTTTGCTCACTTGTTTGAACATTTACTTTTTTTAGAATCTGAAAACCTTGGTAAAGGTGGTTTAGATAAAATGAGTGCAAGAATTGGTGGTTCAGGTGCTAATGGATCAACTTCTAGAGATAGAACAAATTACCTACAAACAGTCCCAAAAGATGGTTTAGAAAAAATGATTTGGGCAGAAGCAGACAAATTAGGTTGGTTTATCAACACTGTTACAGACCCTGTTTTAGCAAAAGAAAAGCAGGTAGTTAAAAATGAAAAAAGACAAAGTGTAGACAATAGACCTTATGGCCATAATCAATATGTTATTGATAAAAATTTATACCCAGAAAAGCACCCTTACAATTGGCAAGTAATTGGTTCTTTAGAAGATTTACAAAACGCAACTTTAGAAGATGTAAAAACGTTTTTTAGAAAATGGTATGTGCCTAACAACTCCACTTTAGTATTGTCTGGAGATATAGATATTGAGCAAGCTACAAAATGGGTAAAGAAATATTTTGATGAAATTCCTAGAGGTGAAGAAATTCCTGCTTTAGAAAAAGTTGCTGGTAGTGTAGCTGAAACAAAACTTTTCTATTATGAAGACAACTTTGCAAGAGTACCTCAGTTAACAATGGCTTGGCCAAGTGTAGAACAATATCATCCAGATTCATATGCTTTAGATGTATTGACTCAATATTTAACAAGTGGAAAAAAAGCCCCATTTAACGAAGTTTTAGTTGATGACTTAAAATTGACATCAAACACAACCATGTACAATTATGCATCAGAAATTGCTGGTCAAACACAGTTAATTATCAGAGCGTTTAATGGGCAAAATTTAGACGAGGTTAAAGAAGGTGTTGCAAAAGCATTTGCGAAATTTGAAGAAGAAGGTATTCCTGAAAAAGACTTAAAGAGAATTAAAGCAGGACAAGAAACACGTTTTTACGCAAGTTTATCTAGTGTTTTAGGTAAAGGAACTGGTTTGGCATCTTACAATACTTATACTGGAAATCCTGGATTTGTAAGCGAGGACATTAAAAATACGTTAGCTGTAACCACAGCAGATGTAATGAGGGTTTATGAAAAGTACATTAAAAATAAAAACTACATTGCTACTAGCTTTGTACCAAAAAATCAAGCTGATTTAGAACTAACTGGCTCTGAATTAGCTGATGTTGTAGAAGAAAAAATTGTAATTGGTGCTGAGGAAAATTTCGATCCTAAAATTGCAGCGACTTACGAAAAAACACCTTCTACTTTCGATAGAAGCATAGAACCTCCTTATGGAGAAACGCCTTCTTTAGCTGTTCCAGAAGTTTATGAAAGTAGTCTAGAAAATGGATTACAAATTTTCGGAATCGAAAATGATGAAGTACCATTAGTTCAATTCAACTTAACTATTGATGGTGGTCAACTCTTAGAATCTATGGATAAATTAGGTGTTGCCAATTTAACTGCAGGCATTTTAGATAAAGGAACACAAAACAAAACTGTTGCTGAGTTAGAGGAAGCTATTCAAGAATTGGGTGCGAATATCAATGTGTATTCTGATCAAGAAGCTATCACAATTAGTGCAACAACTCTGGCTAAAAATTATGATAAAACTTTAGCTTTAGTTCAAGAAATATTATTAGAACCAAGATTTGATGAAGGTGAATTCGATCTACTAAAAAAAGCAACTATTGCACGTTTACGTCAAGAGGAAGCAAGTCCAAATGCAGTAGCAAGAAACACTTATAATGAATTGATTTATGGTAAAGATAACATTCGTTCTAAAAACAATTTAGGGACTGTTGCTTCTGTCGAAAATATTACATTAGATGATGTTAAAGCATTTTATAACAATTACATTTCACCTTCTGTAGCTAATATGTTAGTAGTTGGTGATATTTCTAAAGAAGAAGTTACCAATTCTTTAGCCAACCTAAACAACAATTGGACAGCAAAAGAAGTAACAATTCCTGAGTATAAAACTCCTGAAGCTCCAGAAAAACCAACAGTATATTTTTACGATGTTCCAAATGCTAAACAATCTGTGTTACAATTTGGTTCGCCTGCTTTAGCTGCAACAGATGAAGATTTTTATGCAGCTTCTGTAATGAATTATATTTTAGGTGGAGGTGGTTTTGCATCACGATTAACCCAAGAATTACGAGAAGGTAAAGGATATACTTATGGTATTCGCTCTGGTTTTTCTGGTTCAAAAGCAAAAGGTGCTTTTACTATTTCTAGTGGTGTAAGAAGTAATGTTACTTTAGAATCTGCACAAGCAGTTAAAAAGATTTTAGAAGAGTATCCTGAAACATTTTCTGATAAAGATTTAGAAACAACCAAAAGCTTTTTAATTAAAAGTAATGCAAGAGCTTTTGAAACTTCTAGAGCTAAACTAAACATGCTTTCTAATATAAGTGATTATGGTTGGGATGCAGATTATGTAAAAGACAGAGAAAATGTGGTAAACACAATGACCAAAGAACGCATTAAAGAATTAGCAAACAAATATGTGAATCCAGAAAAAATGATTTGGTTAGTTGTTGGTGACGCTGAAACACAATTCTATAGAATGAAAGAATTGGGTTATGGAGAACCAGTTTTATTAAATAAACGACAAGAGAAGATTAAAAAGTAACACCTCCATTTTAAAAATCAAAAAAGGCTTTCAATTAACTTGAAAGCCTTTTTTTTATGTGATTATTTTATTATAAACAGGTTTTGTATTCAGAGTTTCTCTTGTATAAAGTATCATTCAATTCACCATCTTTATAAAACTCGATGATGGTATTATTGCACAACACTTTAAGCTCGTAAGTATACACATGCCCAAAATAAAAATCCATGGTTAATAAATTTTCTTCAGCTACATAATCCGCAGAAGATGCTGTGCTTCCTTCATGCCAAACACCATTACTTTTGTAGGAATTAAATCGTTTCCCTTTGGAAAACGTATACATAACATTCGGCTCATTACCTCCATTTTTGCTAAGCCACTCACTACTTTCTAATAATGCTACTTTTTCTTGAATGGTTAATTCTTTAGGTAACGTTTTATTATCATCTTCGCAGCTCGAAAAACCAAGTGCAACAATTAAAATAATTAGGTAACGTAACGAATTAATTTTGCTTTTTATCATATTTAGAAGTTTATTAAACTTGGTAACTCAAAGTCTTTGAATCATTTAAGATTTCACTAATATAGTAAAAGCGCCTATAAAATCGCTAAAAAAAATAAAATTACTACACCTCTGCTCCAGTTGCAATAACACTTCTATCAATTTTACGCATTAAACCTTGCAATACTTTACCTGGCCCAACCTCAATAAATTCAGTTCCTCCATCAGCAATCATAGCTTGTATACACTGTGTCCATTTTACAGGTGCTGTTAATTGTGCTATTAAGTTTCCTTTAATGGTTGCTGCATCTGTTATAGCCATAGCTGCCACATTTTGATACACTGCACAAGTTGGTTCATTAAAAGTAGTTGCTTCGATTGCTGCAGCCAACTCTTCTCTTGCAGGCTCCATTAAAGGCGAATGAAATGCGCCACCAACAGGTAACAATAAGGCTCTTTTTGCCCCTTTTTCTGTTAACGCTTCACAGGCTTTTTTAACAGCATCAACTTCTCCAGAAATCACTAACTGACCAGGACAATTGTAATTTGCAGCTACCACAACTCCATCAATTGCAGCACAAGTTTCTTCAACTACATCATCTGCCAAGCCTAAAACAGCAGCCATTGTAGATTCTTGCATTTCACAAGCTTTTTGCATTGCCAAGGCTCTTTTTGATACCAATTGTAATCCGTCTTCAAAAGACAACACACCATTAGCAACTAATGCAGAAAACTCTCCTAAAGAATGCCCTGCAACCATTTCTGGTTTAAAATCATCTCCTAAAACTTTTGCTAAAATTACTGAATGTAAAAAGATAGCAGGTTGTGTTACTTTTGTTTCTTTTAACTGTTCTGCTGTACCTTCAAACATAATATCTGTAATTGAAAAGCCTAAAATGTCATTTGCTTTTTCAAAATATTCTTGTGCTAAAGGAGATTTTTCGTATAAATCCAATCCCATTCCTGTAAATTGCGCTCCTTGACCTGGAAAAATATATGCTTTCATGTATAAATCTTTATATATTATTTATTTCTATCTAAATTTCGGAGCAAAAATAAACATTTTTATGAGAAGCTATTTCCAGCTTTTCGCACTCGCTTTTTTTGATACTGAAAGTATTTCTGCATCAAAAAAGATCTCAAACAATTGCTGCAATCTGGGCTACACTAGTTTACAATAAACAATACTATTAAAATCTCTTTGCGTATTTAAAAATGACATTGCTTTTCAATCTTCACACTAATTTTAGTAATTTCGCTTAATGACAATAAAAGACAAACAATTAGCAGACAATATTTATTTAATATTAGCTGCTTTGTTTATTGCTTCATTAGTAGCTTCTAATTTAATTTTTCAAAAATTTTTTTACTGGGAACCTTTTGGTTGGTTCAGATTTGAAGTTTCTGTAGGAATTTTACCTTATCCAATTACTTTTTTAATAACAGATATTTTATCTGAAATTTATGGTAAAAAGAAAGCCAACAAAGTAGTTATTGCAGGTATTTTTGCCTCGTTTTTTTCGATGCTGATTATCTTAATTGCAGATTTCGCTCCTGCCATAGAAAGCTCTCCAATTGATGATCAAACATTTCATCAGGTGTTTGGTTTATCGCCTTTAGCAGTTTTTGCTTCGATGATGGCTTATCTTTTTGCGCAATTTATAGATATTAAAATTTTTCATTTCTGGAAAAAATTAACCAAAGGAAAACACCTCTGGTTGCGTAATAACTTTTCGACTTTTGCTTCACAGTTTATAGACACATTTGTGGTATTATTTCTATTGTGTTCTTTTAACATTTTACCTTGGAATGTATTTACAAGTTTATTAATTAGTGGCTTTCTTTTTAAGGTAATTGTTGCTGCTTTAGATACGCCAATTTTATATGTAATAGTTTTTGCCTTTAGAAAAAGGTTCAATTTAGTTATTAATGAAGAAATTTTAGAATAGTATTTTGTAATCATTTACTATCACTTTCGTCTATAGGAAAAGAAACAATATCAACCAATGAAAAAAATAATACTTCTAATTGCTTTCTTTTGGGTATTTCAACTTGCTGCTCAAACATCAATTTACAACAAATTGTTACAAAAACATGTTTCAAATAGTGGAGTTGTAGATTATAATTCGTTTAAAAAAGACCAAGAAAAATTAACTACATATATTTCTTATCTCCAAGAAACAACACCACAAGAATCGTGGTCTAAAAATAAGCAAAAAGCTTTTTGGATTAATGCCTACAATGCCTACACACTGCAATTAATTTTAGAAAATTATCCATTAAAATCAATAATGGATATCAATAAAAATGGAAAAACAGCTTGGAAAATTCCGTTTGCTAAAGTTGGTGGAGAAACGTATACTTTAGATTATATAGAACATGAGATTTTACGAAAAAAACTATTTGATCCTAGAATTCATGTAGGAGTAAATTGTGCTTCTATCTCATGCCCAAAATTGGCTAATATTGCTTTTACAGAAAATAATATAGATGCTACTTTAGAAGATTTAATGAAAGCATTTGTAAACGATAACACAAGAAATAAAATAGCTAAAAATACAATTGAAATATCATCATTATTTGATTGGTTCACAGAAGATTTTACTATAAACAGTAGTTTAATAGCGTATTTGAATATGTATTCTGAAACCAAAATCAACTCAGATGCTACAATTTCTTATTTAAAATACGATTGGAGTTTGAACAATAAATAATTGCTATCTTTCAACTTTTAAAAAAATAAAAATCAATTTATGTCTAAAACATATTACGATGCTTCAGATTTAAGAAAATTTGGCAAAATAACAGAATGGAGTGAAGAATTAGGAAACAAATTTTTCGATTATTATGGAAAAGTTTTTGAGGAAGGTGCTTTAACTGCTCGTGAAAAATCATTAATAGCCTTAGCTGTTGCACATACAGAGCAATGCCCATATTGTATTGATGCCTATACCAAAGATGGTTTACAAAAAGGCATTACCAAACCAGAAATGATGGAAGCTATACATGTAGGTGCAGCCATAAAAAGTGGTGCAACTTTAGTGCATGGAGTGCAAATGATGAATAAAGTAAACAAATTAGAAATGTAAGCAGAGAACCAAAAACGTTTTTACGTTTTTGTGTGAATCGCATATCCCTGTGAAAACAGGGATCTCTAATTAAAAAATTTTAGAGGTCGCTTATCTCAACAAAAGTTGGGATCTTTAAATTTAACCAGTCATTAAAAACTGAAAATACATAACTAAAATTAGACTGTGTTAAACTAGGTTTCTATAAAACCAAAACATAATTTTCTACGTAAATAAAGTATAAAACGAAACTACATTAATGGCTACAAAATCATTAAAAGCAAGAAATAACGATATCGCAAACACTTCTCGTCAAATGGAAATTCTTTCAAACGGAATTTTCGCAAACGGAGAATTACCCACGTTTGCAGCTAAAATTAAAGAAACAGGTCATTTTCCACTTCGTCCTAAGAAGTTAGAAATTC
>CAXBAC010000056.1:0-10777 GCA_963973485.1 uncultured Polaribacter sp.
TTAATATATCAGGGTTACCAAAAAGTGCTTGCTCAATTAAAACACGTACCTTTTGCTTACCATCTAAATCTTTCATTAATGTATAATGCAAATCTTCAGTAATACCTAAATTAGAAAGCATTGCTGCAGCATCAGAATCTGCATTCCAACCATTCATTTCTTCAAAAACAATTTGAAGTTCTCCTATTTTCTCTGCATTTTCATCAGTATAATCAGCGTAAAGAGCATCAATTTCCTTTTTAATTTTAAAAAGTTCTTTATTACCCATAACTACAGTTTCTAAAACTGGGTACTCATCATAAGCATAATGATCTTGAGAAAGTACAGACATTCTTTTGCCTGCTTCTAAGTGAACTTGCCCAGATGTAGGATCTTGTTTTCCTGAAAGTATTTTTAAAAATGTAGATTTTCCTGCACCATTAGCACCTATAATTCCATAACAATTTCCTGTTTGAAATTTGGTATTCACTTCATCAAACAAAACACGTTTTCCAAACTGCACAGATAAATTAGAAACTGATAACATAACTCTATTTTAAATTTGTGCAAAAGTACTAAATAGATTTCTTTTTTTTACGCATATTGCAAAGCAATTCAAAGAATGTATACTTCTTTATTTTAGTACTTTTTTAAGTTTATTTTTAACAACGTATTAACAACACCAACTCTAGTGAATACTTAAATTTGTATGACGCATTTTTATGTTTTTATATGATAAAAAAGATAGCCTTAGTAATTCAAATTTTATGCATAACTACTTTAATTAGTTGTGGTTCAGGTGAAAAAAGTACAAAAACCTATTTTGGAGGCAAAATAATTAATCCAAAATCTAACCAGGTTGTTTTATTCTCTATGGATAAAGCTATAGATACTTTTTTACTAGATGACCATCATAAATTTATTGGTGAAATTAAAAATGCTAAAGAAGGTTTATATTATTTTGTACATGGCAATGAAAACCAACACATATATATAGAACCAAAAGATAGCTTAATGTTACGTTTAAATACTTGGGATTTCGATGAATCTTTAGTATTTGCTGGTAAAGGTGCTGAAAGAAATAACATTTTAGTAGATTGTTTTTTAGAAGAAGAAAAAGACAAAAAACTTTTTTATGATTTTAATAAATTAGAGCCAAAGGATTTTAAAAAGAAAGCTGACTCCCTATTAAATGTAAAGTTAAATACTTATAATGACTATGTTCTAAATCACCCAAAAGAAACAGATGGTTTTAAAGACGTTTTAAAAGTAGCTATAACTTACCCTGTTTATTCAAGAATAGAAAGATATCCTATAATCTACGCTAAGTATTCAGAAGAAGGGAATTTTCCAAATACTAGCGAAGATTTTTATGCTTTTAGAGAAAATATAGATATCAATAAAGAATCGATGATATATTTTCCTCCTTACTCTAAATATATTAGAAATTACGTTTATAATGAGACCTATTCTTTAGGTTATGCACCTATGAAACGCAATTATTCTTCTAAATTTACTCTAGATTTATTAAACGTTATAGACAATAAAATTGAAGCTTCTAAAACAAAAAATGCCTTTTTAAAACAAACATTAATCAGTCATTTTTACAACAAATCTTCAGACAATCTAAATTTAGAAGCTTTCGAAATATTTTTAAAATCGTCTACTAATAAAGAAGATAAAACGCAAATTCAAAATTTATTAAACGATTCTAAAGTAATCTCTCTAGGTAAAGATTTGCCAAGTTTTGATATTACTGATTATACAGATGCAGATCATTCCGTTCATCATGTTATTAAAAATAAAAATGCTTTTTTGCTGTTTTGGAATCCTAAGTATGTTTCCAAAAACTACTTAGCTAGTAGAATAAATTATCTTTCTAATAATTATCCAAATATAGTATTTCACATTATTAAAACTGATGGTAACAATGATAATAACATTGAACAATTAGACATTAAACATCAATTTTATATTGATGAAGACAATTTAGCTCAAACATTTTTAAGTAGTAAAATGACGAGAGCCATCTTAATTAATAAAAAAGGAGAAGTTGTAAATGGCTTTGCCTCTATTTATTCAAATAACCTAATACCTTACTTAGAAGAATTGAATAAATTTAAATAAACTTACCTTATTAGCATAGTTTGTTTTATTTGTACTACATTTGCACGATTTTTAATTTGAGTATAACTCATTAAGAATCAGGTCGAATTTATAATCAGGTTTACAGGTGGGCGTTCTGTGAATCTACAAAAACACAGTAATGTCAACATTTTTAGAGTTAGGTTTAAAAGAACCTATCAACAAAGCGTTAACGGATTTAGGTTACGAAAAACCAACCGTTATTCAAGAAAAAGCGATTCCGCAAATTATTTCATCAACAGACGATTTAAAAGCATTTGCACAAACAGGTACAGGTAAAACTGCTGCTTTTAGTTTACCTATTTTAGAATTATTAGATGAATCTAATAGTAATGTACAAGCCATAATATTGTCTCCAACAAGAGAATTGGCTGTTCAAATAGGTAACAATATTAAAGATTTTTGTAAATACTTAAAAAACGTAAAAGTTACAACAGTATTTGGTGGTTCTAGTATGGAAGAACAAATACGTTCTCTTAAAAAAGGATCTCAAATTGTTGTTGGAACTCCTGGTAGAACAGTAGATTTAATAAACAGAAGAGCTTTAAAATTAGGTAACGTTCAATGGCTTGTTTTAGACGAAGCTGATGAAATGTTAAACATGGGGTTTAAAGAAGAACTAGACAAAGTTTTAGAAGCAACTCCAGAAACAAAACAAACGTTATTGTTTTCTGCAACATTTCCAAGAGAAGTTGAAGCTATTGCAAAAAACTACATGACAAAACCAGTTGAAGTTACTTCTGGTGAAAAAAATTCAGGATCAGATAATGTAGAGCACGAATATTATGCTGTAACAGAAAGAACACGTTATCCTGCATTAAAAAGAATAGCTGATTTAAATCCAGATATTTATGCAATAATTTTCTGTAGAACCCGAAGAGAAACTCAAGAAGTTGCAGATAATTTAATTAAAGACGGTTATAATGCAGACTCTTTGCATGGAGATTTATCTCAGGCTCAAAGAGATTCTGTTATGGGTAAGTTCAGAAAAAAAACTATTCAAATCTTAGTTGCAACTGATGTTGCTGCTAGAGGATTAGATGTAAATGAATTGACACATGTTATCAACCATAAACTTCCAGATCAAATAGAAAACTACACACATAGAAGTGGTAGAACAGGTAGGGCTGGTAACAAAGGTATTTCTATAGTTTTAGTAAATAACAGAGAAAAAGGAAAGTTACGTGTTATTGAAAGAATTATTAAAAAGAAATTTGTAGAAGGTAAAGTACCTTCTGGAAAAGAAATAGTTGAGAATCAATTAATGAATTTAATTGATAAGGTTCAAAAAACTGAAGTAAATACATCTGAAATAAACGAGTTTTTACCAAATATATATAGCAAATTAGAAGACTTAAATAGAGAAGAACTAATTCAAAAATTTGTTTCTTTAGAATTCAATTCTATGCTAGCTTATTATGAAAATTCTAAAGATTTAAATGATTTAGGTAGAGAAAACTCAAGATCTAGAGCTACAGCAGATAATATGACTCGCTTTTTTATTAATATTGGTAGAAAAGACAGTTTAAACCCTGCAAAATTAATAGGCTTAATTAATGATCAAGAAATTGGTGATAAAATAGAAATAGGTGCTATTGATATTTTAGATACTTTTTCTTTCTTTGAAATTGATAAAAATTACGAAAATCAAACTTTAGAAGCTTTTGGAACAAATCAACCAGATTTTGATGGTCGTTCTGTAAATGTAGAAATTACTAAAAAAGAACGTTCTGGAGGTGGTAAAAGAAGAGGAGGAAAAAAACCTTTTGGTAAAAAAGATGGAGGTTTTGGAAGACGTAGAAGTTCTGAAGGTTCTTCTTCATCTAGAAGAAGAAGTGATGGTGGTGGCAAGAGGTCAGATAGACGATCATCTGCAGAAAGACCAAGAAGTTCTGGAGATAGAAAGTCTAGTGGTTTTGGAAGAAAACGTAGAGAAAATTAATATTAATAAAAAAGAGCCTTACATTTTAAGGCTCTTTTTTATTCTTAAATTATTGAATTTACTTGTTACTGAATTTTTAAGTAATCAACTACAGCTTTTCTAATATCAAAAGACAACTCATTACTATTTGGAAGATAAACTTCTAAGACTTCATTATTTTCTTCTGACAAAAAAGGAATATCGAATCCTTTTAATAAATAATCTGAAAAAGCTACTGAATATACTTTATTACTTTCTAAAACTTTTTTGTCTACAAACCACTTCTCTCCTACTTTTTCTACATTATATCTGTGCAAATATGCTCCTGTACCTTTTGCTAAAACACCATAATCTAAAACTCTTTTTAATAACCTTCCTTTTATTTTTACTTTTACAATAGCACCTCCATAAGGTAAAACTCTAAAAATATCAACAGGTGTAATATTACCTACAAGTTGATCGTCTATTCTTATAGAACCTCCATTTACAAGAGCACAATCTACTTTATCATTATAAGCAAAAGACATTGCCCTGGTAATTAATTGCCCTATATTAGTTTGCATACTTCTTATAGGCTTGTCTCTGCCATCTAAAGGAATTGAGGTTTTGTAAATAATTTCATCAGGATTGGGAATTACCTCTTTAATTTGTTTTTTAAGTATATTTTGCCATTTTTCTACAATTTCACCAACTTTTTCATCACTTTTAATGGTACTATTTATTTCCTTTAATTCTGACTGGATTGTGGCTTTCTTGGTTATTTTATCGAAAGATATTCTATGAATGTAAGCCGTTTTTGCATTAGCATCTGCTTTCGTAATTATTCCGTTTTCTGTCTCAACAGCCATATTTGTGTGTTCATGACCTCCCATTATTAATGGAATTTCAGGAATAAGCTTAGAAATTCTTTTATCGTTAGCTATTTTAACGTGAGTTAAACCAAACACAACATCTACAGAATCTTTAAGCTTAGCATAAGAGGCCCTAGCTTTTACAAACATATTACTATATTCTACATAATCTTTTGGGTTTGATGGAATACAAACACTTATAAACCCAATTTTTATAGAAGTACCATCTGCATCTGCAAATTCTTTAACAAACGTTTCGTTTACGTTTTGTTTATTTAAATTTCTTTCTTTAAAAAAAGGAACTGATGTATTTTCTATTTTTAGTTTAACATTTGCAGATATCCAAGGAAAAGTACTTTCGTTTAAACGTTTTTGAAGATTTTGTTGAGATAAATCAAACTCATGGTTACCAAAAGCTACTAAATCAAAATTCATAGCATTCATAACTTCAATCATTTGTTTACCTTTTATTCTTTCTCCATCAACTTTTAACGTACCTAACAAAGAAGGATTTAAAAAATCCCCAGCCATAAAAAGCATCGTGTTTTTATTTTCTTGTAGTAGTTCTTTATGAACAGTTTCTAGCCTAGCTAATCCTCCAAACTGACCACCTTGAATTGGAGCAATTTCATAAACATCATTGATTTGTAAAAAAGTGAAGTCTATTTTTTGATCGTCTTTTTTACAAGAAAACATAAGTAACGTAATTATTACTAAAAGGGTTTTAAGAGATGTTTTCATAAAAAAAATATAATTAGTTTTTGTTAATTTCTTTATCAAAAATAATAACATATAATAAGAAAACCCATCAAATTAATGATGGGTTTCAAATATTTATACATTTTTTACTAATTATTCATTAGAACCAATGTTTCCTTGTGCAACAATTGTTGATAATTGTGATGCACTTAAATGAACGTTTATGTAACCATCAAATGTTAATACATCATCATAACCAAAAACAGTATCATCATCTAACTTTTCTAGTTGTGTCATACTCATTCCTGTATCACCATCAACTGGGTTAAAAGTAAATGCAATTGGGCCTCCTGTAGCAGCATCATTTTCGTGAATATGAGAAGGGTGCTCTCCACCTGCTGGTGTATTTTCGATATCTAAAACAGCTAATGCACTACCATCAACTCTTTTGAAAAAAGTTGCGATACCAGAAATACCTGGGACATCTTTTTCTTCTAAAACATAAACTTTAGAATCACCTGTTAAATCATTTCTACCAATATCTCCTTGAGCAACGATTGTTGCTAAATCAGTAGCACTTAAATGTACATTAATGTAAGCATCTATATTTTGTATTTCTGCATAGGTAATGCTGTCTACATTTGTAGAACTCATTCCTGTATCACCATCTACAACATTGAAAGTAAATAAAATTCCTCCTCCTTCAACAGCTGTATTTTCATGAATATGTGCTGGATGCATACCTCCTGCAGGAGTTCCTGTTAACATAATTTCTGCTAATGCTTCTCCATTAACTCTTTCAGAAAATAATACATCACCAGAAATACCTGCAACATCTTTTTCTCCTAAATCATAAGTAATAGTCGTACCAGTTAAGTCATTTTGACCTATATCTCCTTGAGAAACTATTGTACCAAGATTAGATGCACTTAAATGTACATTTACATAAGCATCTAAATCTGAAATATCTGAATACATAAAAGAAGAACCATCATCAAAACTAGCTAAGTTGGTCATACTCATTCCTGTATCTCCATTTACTGGATTAAAAGAATATAATATTGCTCCACCTTCTGCAGCTGTGTTTGCATGAATATGTGCTGGGTGCATTCCTCCTGCAGGAGTTCCTGTAATATTTAGTGCTGCCAAAGCTTCTCCATTTGCTCTTTCAGAAAATACTACTTCACCAGAAATTCCATTGACATCTTTCTCTCCTAAATCATAAGTTATTGTATTTCCTGTTAAATCATTTTGACCTATATCTCCTTGAGAAACAATAGTTCCTAGATTGTTTGCGCAGAAGTGTACATTTACGTAAGCGTCTGTACTAGCAATAGATGAAAACATAAGTGAACTTAAACTTGTTACACTTAATCCTGTATCACCATTTACTGGGTTAAAAGTATATAAAATATCACCAGTTTCTGCTGCTGTATTTGCATGGATGTGTGCTGGGTGTGAACCACCTGCAGGAGTTCCATCGATATCTATTACTGCTAATGTTTCTCCATTAGTTCTTTCTGAAAAAGTAATATTACCAGATATTCCTTCAACATCTTTTTCACCCAAATCATATACAATACTTGTTCCTGTTAAAGTATTTTGCCCAATATCTCCTTGAGCAACTATAGTTCCTAAGTCATTTTCACTTAAGTGAACATTTATGTATCCATCAAAATTTAATAATTCTGAATAAGAAATTGGACTTCCATCATTTAAAGTTGTAAATGTTGAAGAACTTAAACCAGAATTACCATTTACAGGAGTAAATGTTAATGCGATATCTCCACCTTCTGCAGCTGTATTAAAATGAATATGTGCTGGATGCAAGCCATCTGAAGGAGTGCCTTCTATATCTAAAACAACTGTAATTGATGCATCTGTATTTTCTACAAAAGTTGCTTTCCCAAATATTCCATTTACGTCTTTAGATCCTAATTCATATACCATTGTGTTTCCAGAAGGTACTGGAACCATAATATCATCATCATCATTGCAACTTATAAATACTAAAGTTGTTAAAGCGAATAATAAAAGTAATTTAAATTTTTTCATAATTATATTTTGTTTATTTATTTTTAAGCTAAACTAAACAAAATATTAGTCTGAAAATACCTCAATCACTAAAAGTTTGCGCTCTTATGATAATATTAACTAAAAAATCATATAATATGTTAAATTTTTAAAAATAAAATACAGTTATTTATAATTATAAGCACAATCAATATTGATTAAAAAATAATTACATTAATTAAACAAAAACTGCTAGCGCTTTATTAAATGCACTTTCAAAACTCATTGGTTTGATGTTTGTGTTCACTTTTTCTGAAGTAAAATAACTAAGTAGTTTTTCTGTGGGCATATTGCCTGTAAGCTCATCTTTAGCCATTGGACAACCCCCATAACCTTTTATTGCTCCATCAAACCGATTACAACCAGCTTTAAAAGCAGCATCTACTTTTTCATGCCACTTATCTGGTGTTGTATGTAGATGAGCGCCAAATTCAATATTTGGATAATTAGGAATTAAATTGGCAAAAAGATAATCTATAACTTCTGGAGTAGAACTTCCTATTGTGTCTGAAAGAGATAAAATTTTAACTCCCATTTTAGATAACTTTTCTGTCCATTCTCCAACAATTTCAACATTCCAAGGATCTCCATAAGGGTTTCCAAAGCCCATAGATAAATATGCAACAACTTCTTTATTAGATTTAACAGCAATATTTAAAATTTCATCTAGTGTTTTTATAGATTCAGCAATGGTTTTGTGCGTATTACGCATTTGAAAATTTTCTGATATTGAAAAAGGGTATCCTAAATAATCGATTTCTTCAAATTTAGAAGCATCTTGTGCACCTCTAATATTTGCAATAATTGCCAATAATTTACTATTTGTATTAGATAAGTCTAATTTAGAAAGCACTTCTGCAGT
Organism: uncultured Polaribacter sp.; assembly: GCA_963973485.1. GTDB lineage: Bacteria > Bacteroidota > Bacteroidia > Flavobacteriales > Flavobacteriaceae > Polaribacter. Next base: position 8,531 of record CAXBAC010000056.1, read on the forward strand.
ATCTCTCATTTGCGGAATTGCTTTTGGAGAAACAAAACTGCCAAAATCAATAGTATCGAAACCAACTTTTAGCAATGAATTAATATACATTGCTTTTTTTTCTGTAGAAATAAAGTGACTTTTTATTCCTTGCATTGCATCTCTAGGACATTCTATAATTTTGACATTTTTCATCATATCAAAGATAATTAAAGTTAGCTTGATGTAAAATTTTTTCTAAGGTGATTATACCAATCTTTTAAATAAAGTTGGTTTAATATAAATTAAAAAACTCCTGAATTTCTTCAGGAGTTTTACTAATTGTATATCTATTTTTAAGCGTTTTGCTTTTTGATTAAGTTTAAAGCAGAACCTTCATTATACCAATCAATTTGCGCTTTATTATATGTATGATTTAATTTAATAGTATCTGTACTTCCATCTTCATGAACTATTTCTAATGTTAATGGTTTATCTGGAGCGAACTCATTTAAATCAACAAAATTGAAAGTATCATTTTCTTGAATCAAGTCATAATCAGCTTCATCTGCAAATGTTAAACCTAACATTCCTTGCTTCTTTAAATTTGTTTCGTGAATTCTAGCAAAAGATTTTACAATTACAGCTGCAACTCCTAAATGTCTTGGCTGCATAGCTGCATGCTCTCGAGAAGAACCTTCACCATAATTATGATCTCCAACAACAACAGTATGTATACCTTCTTTTTTATAAGCTCTTTGTACTGCTGGCACAGCATCATATTCGCCAGTTAATTGATTTTTAACAAAATTTGTTTTCTTATTAAAAGCATTTACAGCACCAATTAAAGTATTGTTAGCAATATTATCTAAATGTCCTCTAAAACGTAACCATGGTCCTGCCATAGAAATATGGTCTGTTGTACATTTTCCAAAAGCTTTTATTAATAATTTTGCTCCTGAAAGTGTATTTCCAATAGGTTCAAATGGAGTTAGTAATTGTAATCTTTCAGAATCGTCATTTACTGAAACTACTACACTACTTCCATCTTCTTTTGGAGCTAAGTAACCATTGTCTTTAACTTCAAAACCTTTTGGAGGTAACTCCCAACCAGTTGGTTCATCAAACATAACTTCTTCACCATTTTCGTTGATTAATTTATCTGTTAATGGATTAAAATCTAAACGACCAGCCACAGCAATTGCTGCTGTTAATTCTGGTGATGCTACAAAAGCATGTGTATTTGGATTACCATCTGCTCTTTTAGCAAAGTTTCTATTGAAAGAGTGAACAATACTGTTTTTTGGCGCATTTTTAGGATCTGAATATCTTGCCCACTGGCCAATACATGGTCCACATGCGTTAGTAAATATTTTAGCATCTAGTTTTTCGAAAATACCTAAAATTCCATCTCTATCTGCAGTATATCTAACTTTTTCTGAACCTGGGTTAATACCTAGTTCAGCTTTCATTTTCAATCCTTTATCAATAGCTTGTTGTGCAATTGAAGAAGCTCTAGATAAATCTTCATAAGAAGAGTTTGTACATGAGCCAATCAATCCCCATTCTACAGCTATTGGCCAATCGTTTGCATTGGCTTTTTCAGTCATTTCACTTCCAACTGGAGTTGATAAATCTGGTGTAAAAGGTCCATTTAATAATGGGCCTAATTCAGATAAATTGATTTCGATAACTTGATCAAAATAATTCTCTGGGTTCTCATATACTTCTGTATCTGCAGTTAAGTAATCTTTTACTTTATTTGCAGCATCAGCAACATCAGCTCTATCTGTAGCACGTAAATAACGTTCCATAGATTCATCGTAACCAAAAGTAGAAGTTGTTGCACCAATTTCTGCACCCATATTACATATAGTACCTTTTCCTGTACAAGACATTGAGGTTGCACCTGGGCCAAAGTATTCTACAATTGCACCTGTACCACCCTTAACTGTTAAGATTTCTGCTACTTTTAAAATAACATCCTTTGGAGCTGTCCATCCAGATAATTTACCTGTTAATTTAACTCCAATTAGTTTAGGAAATTTTAGTTCCCAAGCCATACCTGCCATAACATCTACAGCATCAGCACCTCCAACACCAATAGCTACCATACCTAATCCACCTGCATTTACAGTATGTGAATCTGTACCAATCATCATTCCTCCTGGAAAGGCATAATTTTCTAAAACTACTTGGTGAATAATACCTGCACCTGGCTTCCAGAAACCAATCCCATATTTATTTGATACTGATTCTAAGAAATTAAAAACCTCGCTACTTGTATTA
>CAXBAC010000057.1:0-10706 GCA_963973485.1 uncultured Polaribacter sp.
TCAGTTTGAATATCATCTAAGCCTTCTCTAGTTTCACTTATATTTTCATCAGTAGCATTATCAATAATTGCTTCATCAACATAATTTTCAGCTGTTTATCTAAATTATCAGGTATAGATGCAAATCAATTAATGCATAGTATTATTGGTAATTGGACTCCAGACACCATTACTTTTGATGAATTGTTGAGTGGAGAACACATTAATTACGACAATTCTAAACCTTATCCTTTCTGTTTAGCTTATGCTTTAGAAAAAGATTTAAAAGATTTAGGTGATGAAAAAGACTGGCAAGTAGAATACAAATGGGATGGAATTCGTGGTCAAGTTATTAAAAGAGAAGAAGAGGTTTTTATTTGGTCTAGAGGAGAAGAATTGGTTACGAAACAATTTCCAGAAATTGTAGAGGCAGTTTCGAAATTACCAGGAAGTTTTGTTATTGATGGAGAAATTTTAGCCATAAAAGACAGTACAGTATTGCTTTTTAATGATTTACAAAAACGTTTAAATCGTAAAAATGTAACTAAAAAATTACTAGAAGAAGTACCTGTTGGTTTATATATTTATGATATCCTAGAATTAGATGATGTTGATTTACGACAAGAATCAATGGAGCAAAGAAGAAAAAAGTTAGAAGAACTTTTTACAAAGAATACAAATGATATTTTAAAATTATCAGAAATCATTGATTTCAAAAATTGGAACGAATTAGATGAGTTGAGAAACGCAGCAAGAAGTTTTAATTCTGAAGGGTTAATGTTAAAAAAGAAATCTTCTTGCTATCATGTAGGTCGCAAAAAAGGCGATTGGTGGAAATGGAAAGTAGATCCTTTAACCATAGATGCAGTAATGATTTACGCACAAAAAGGAAGTGGAAGAAGAAGTTCGAAATACACAGATTATACGTTTGCAGTTCAAAATGATGATAAATTAGTAACTGTAGCAAAAGCATATTCAGGTTTAACAGATAAAGAAATTACCGAAATTTCTAGATGGGTAAACAAAAATGCCATCGAAAAATTTGGACCAGTTAGAACAGTAAAACCAGAATTGGTTTTCGAAATTGCTTTTGAAGGAATTGCATATAGCAAACGCCATAAAAGTGGAGTCGCATTGCGTTTTCCAAGAATGAAACGTTGGCGAAAAGATAAAACTGTAAAAGATATAGATACTATAGAAAGTGTAAAAGCATTAATTGAAGCAAACTAAAACTTAAAAACCAAACTTGAGCAACTTTAAACAAACCCAAGGTTATCAAATCATTCAAAACTGGATGGAAGAAAAAGGTCATGAACCTTTTAGTTTTCAATCGCAAACTTGGGAACGTTATCACAATAATTTTAGTGGAATGGTTGTAGCGCCAACAGGTTTTGGAAAAACATTTTCTGTTTTTTTAGGGGTTGTTATCGATTATTTAAATCAGCCAAATAAATATAAAAAAGGATTAAAATTAATATGGATTAGCCCTTTAAGATCTTTAGCCAAAGATTTGGCAAAAGCCATGAATGATGTGGTAGAAGAAATAGGTTTAGATTGGGCTGTTGAGGTTAGAAATGGAGATACACCAACTAAAGACAGAAGACGTCAAGAGCGTTTAATGCCAGATGTTTTATTGACGACACCAGAAACCTTACACCTATTATTTTCTCAGAAAAAAAACTCAAGATGGTTTAAAAATGTTACTTGTATTGCTGTAGATGAATGGCATGAATTGTTGGGTTCTAAACGTGGTGTTTTAACAGAGATAGCAATAGCAAGAATTCGAAATTTATCACCCAAGTTAAGAATTTGGGGAATTTCTGCAACCATTGGTAATTTAGAAGAAGCCAAAGACGTTTTAATTCCATATGAGGTTAAAACCACTATGATTCGTGCTAAAGAAAAGAAGAAAATTAAGATTACTTCTTTGTTGCCAGATCAAGTAGAAGAATTGTCTTGGGCAGGTCATTTGGGTAAACAAATGAGCTCAAAAATAATTCCGATTATCTATGAAAACACCACTACTTTAATATTTACAAATACAAGAAATCAAAGTGAACTTTGGTATCAAATAATTATTGATGAAGAGCCTGATTTAATTGGTCAAATTGCTATACATCATGGTTCTATAGATAAAGTACAACGTAATTGGATTGAAGAAGCAATATCTCAAGGATTGTTAAAAGCTGTAGTTTGTACATCATCATTAGATTTAGGGGTAGATTTTAAACCAGTAGATTGTGTAATTCAAATTGGTTCTGCAAAAGGTATTGCACGTTTTATGCAAAGAGCGGGTAGAAGTGGGCACTCTCCTTTTGAAACATCTAAGATGTATGCAGTTCCTACACATTCATTACAATTAATAGAGGTTGCTGCAATAAAAGAAGCTGTAAAACAAAATGAAATTGAAGCAAGACAACCTTATGTATTAACCTATGATATTTTAGTTCAGTTTTTGGTAACACTGGCAGTTGGTGAAGGTTTTAAACCAGAGGAAACCTTTGCGTTTATCAAACAAATTCATGCCTTCCATTACTTAACAAAAGAAGAATTTGATTGGTGTATACATTTTATAACTCAAGGAGGAAATACCTTAAGAAGTTACGAAGAATTTCATAAAGTAGTTTTAGATGATGATGGCTTTTACAGAGTGAAAAGTAGAAGAATTGCCATGAATCACAGAATGAATATTGGTGTAATTGTAAGCGAAGTTATGCTATTTGTAAAGTTCTTTTCTGGTGGTTATATTGGTATGGTTGAAGAGTATTTTATCTCAAAACTAAAAAAAGGGGATGCTTTTGTTTTAGGAGGTAAAGTTCTAGAAATTCAACAAATAAAAGACATGACAGTCTTAGTGAAAAGAAGTAAAAAGAAAAAAGCAATTACGCCAAGTTGGTTGGGTGGAAGATTACCCTTAACTTCTGGTTTAACCCATTTTTTACGTTTAAAATTAAGTGATGCTCTTACTCCAAACAATAGAGAAAAAGAACTAAAATTTTTACATCCTTTATTAAAGAGACAAGAAGCAAATTCGCACATTCCAAGACATGATGAATTTTTAATAGAAATGATTGAAACCAAAGAGGGGTATCATTTGTTTGCCTATCCTTTTGAGGGCAGATTGGTGCACGAAATTATGGCTTCTTTAATTGCATATAGAATTAGTCAAATTAAAAAGTTAACGTTTACAATTGCCATGAACGATTATGGTTTTGAGTTGTTGAGCGATCAAGAAATTCCGTTAACAGAAGAAAATATGAATGCCATTTTTTCTAAAGAAAACTTAATTAAAGATGTTACAGCAAGTATAAATGCAAGTGAAATGGCTTCTCGTAAGTTTAGAGATATTGCAGTTGTTGCAGGGTTAGTCATACAAACACAACCAGGAAAACGTAAAACAAATAAGGGCTTACAATCATCATCTGGTTTAATTTTCAGAGTTTTAAATGATTATGAGCCTTCTAATTTATTATTGAAACAGGCTTATAATGAGGTTTTTGATTATGAGCTAGAAAAAGTACGTTTACAAGCGGCTTTTCAGCGTATTTCTAAGAGTAAAATTATTTTGAAAAAAGCACGTAATTTTACACCTTTGAGCTTTCCTTTAAAAGTAGACAGCTTAAGAGGCACAATTAGTAATGAAGATTTAAGTAAACGTATAGAGCGTATACAAAAGCAGGCTTTAAAATGATGCAGAATATTTCGATTATTTCTAAAACAATATCATGTAATGATGAGGTTTTAGAGTTAACCAATCAACGTGTTATTTATTGGAAAGCCCAAAAAAGTTTAATTTTAAGTGATTTGCATATTGGTAAATCTGCACATTTTCAAAAAAGCGGAATTCCTATTCCTAAAAATGTTTTAACCACAGATTTAGAACGCTTAAAACAACTTATTCTACACTTTCATGCCAAAAACTTAATTATTGTTGGTGATTTGTTTCATGCAGGATATAATTCAGATTTAGATGAATTTAAAACTTGGCTAGCACAATTTTCGAGTTTAAGAATGCAATTGATAAAAGGGAATCATGACCGATTTTCGAATGCAATTTATGATCAATTTAATATTGAAGTTTTTAAGAAAGAATATTTCTTAAATTGTCTAAAGTTTGTGCATGATTTTGAACAGCCTACCAACGATTTCTTTACAATTTCTGGACATACACATCCAGGAGTTTTTATCAAAGGAAAAGGAAAACAGCGAATTAAATTGCCTTGTTTTCAAGTTACCGAAAATCAGTTAATATTACCTGCATTTAGTTTGTTTACAGGTTTAAATACTAGAAGTGCGCCTAAAAATTGTAAGAATTATTGTTTTACCAACGATGGTATTTTCGAAATATAAGATCTATGAAATTTTTTGATTTTTTTAACCAAGAGCCAATCCTTCTCAGAACTATTTATGCGATAACTTTTGTATTGTTTTGGTACTACAGCTATTGCTTTTTTACAGACACACCTTTACTTCATAAATATATTCCTATAATTATGAATTGTGGAGTTCTACTTTTGATTTTTAGAAAAATGAATTACAATTCAAAACAAAGAAAGTAACTATTTATTTAAATAGCTTTTCAAACCTTCATAAGAGCTTATTTTTAAAGCTACCTTTTCTTTGTCAATCACTTTTTTAATTTGCTGAGGTATCTCAACTTTAACAGGTAAAGTACTTTCTACAACATCTAAAAATTTAACAGGATGTGCAGTTTCTAGAAACACTCCAATTTCATTTTCTTTCAAACTATACTTTTCTAAACCTAAATAACCAACAGCTCCATGAGGATCTGAAACATAGCCAGAAATATCATAAATATCTTGCATTTTTTCTCTAGTTTCATCATCAGAAAAAGAATAAGAAGAAAATGAATTTTTTAATTGTTGTAAATCGTTATTAAATAACTCTCTAATTCTAATAAAGTTACTAGGATTACCAACATCCATAGCATTAGAAATGGTTGCTTTAGATGGTTTTGGATCGTAAATTCCACTTTCTAAAAAGTTAGGTACAGTATCATTAACATTGGTAGAAGCCACAAAATGTTTGACTGGTAAGCCTAATTTTTGAGCCATAATTCCTGCACAGATATTTCCAAAATTTCCACTGGGTACAGAAAAAACAATGTCTTTCTTTTTTTGATGAAGCTCTTTATAGGCAAAGAAAAAATAGAACATTTGAGGCAACCATCTTGCAATATTTATAGAGTTTGCAGAGGTTAATTTCCTTTCAATTTCATCATCTAAAAACGCTGTTTTTACAATTTCTTGGCAATCGTCAAAAACACCATCAACCTCTAAAGCTGTAATATTTTTGCCAAGAGTTGTTAGTTGTTTTTCTTGAATGTCGCTCACTTTTCCTGAAGGATATAAAATAACCACATTTACGCCTTTTGCGTCTAAAAAACCATTGGCAACAGCACCTCCTGTATCTCCAGAAGTGGCTACTAAAACTGTTACTTCTTCCTTACTATCTTTATTAAAGTATTCTAAACATTGAGCCATAAATTTAGCGCCAACATCTTTAAAAGCCATGGTTGGCCCATGAAAAAGCTCAAGAGAAGCAATATTATTAGTGATTTCCACAATTGGAAAATCGAACGTTAATGTGTTTTTAATAATCTCTTTTAAAACAGGTTCAGGAATATCATTATCCACAAATTGTTGAATAACTTTAAAGGCAATTTCGTGATTTGTGTAATCTGAAATATTTTGAATAAATGCATCATCTAAAGGTGTTATTTTTTCTGGAAAATAGATTCCTCTATCTTTCGCTAAACCTTCTATTACAGCTTTTTTAAAACTTGTTTTGGGCGATTTATGGTGTAAACTATAATATTGCATGTTAGTTTTTCTCTAAAATTTTAATTCCTTCTTCATTGATCTTAGAAGTAAACATTGTAAAATCTACACCTGTGTTTTTATACGCATTTTCAATAGCGTTGCAAACTCTTTTAGAAGTTATATTGCCTTTGCAAAGTGCAAAAATAGTAGGTCCAGAACCAGAAATTCCTGCTCCTAAAGCACCTGAATTTATTGCTGCATTTTTTACATCATCAAAAAACGGTATTAATTTTTTGCGATGAGGTTCTACAATAATATCTTGTAAAGAATTACTAATTAAGTTGTAGTTTTTTGAATATAAACCTGCTACTAAACCACCAACATTAGCCCATTGAGTGATGGCATCTTTTAAATCGATTTTTTCTGGTAAAACCTTTCTAGAATCCTCTGTTCTTACTTCAACTTGAGGATGAATTACAACCAAAGTTAATTTTTTGGGAACAGGTAGTTTTATAATTTCTAAAGGATTATAGCTTCTAACTAAAACAAATCCGCCATAAATTGCGGCTGCAACATTGTCTGCAATTTGTGAACCACAAGCTACTTCTTCACCAAACATTGCGAATTTAACTAGTTCTAATTTAGAGAATTTATTGTCTAACAATTTATTTGTGCCAAAAGCAGCTCCTGCAGCACTTGCTCCAGAGCTACCTAAGCCACTTCCTGGAGCAAAACCTTTACGGATGGTAAGTGCAATTCCAAAATCTGCATTCGCTTCTTTTAACATTTTTTGCACTACAGCACTAGCAACATTATCATTAACATTGTAGGTTAATTTTGCCCCAGAAATTTGAGTTATTGTAACTCCTTTTTCTGCTGTTTTCGTAAATGTCATTTCATCACCAGCAGTATCTGCAGCAAAGCCTAAAACATCAAATCCACAAGAAACATTGGCAACAGTTGCTGGAGAAAATAATTTTATATATTTCATTAATTTACTTCTATTGTAACTTTATTTGTTAAGGTTTAAAGCTGTTTTTCTTTAATTATTGTAGCTATAGGCTTACTCTGAATTTTACTTTCTAGCCAAGATAAAATATCTAAATACAAAAAAGCTCTTTTTTCATAAGGATGATTCTCGTACACTTTTAATTTGGCGTGTATTTTTTTAAACTCGTTTTTTATTTCACTAGGATAAACATCGTTCAACTCTCTAATTGAGTTTAAAAACACTTTTTGTACGGCTTGTAAATTTTCCATTTTTAATAGGAATTTAAAAGTATCTAGAAATTGCTTTTCTAAATTAGCATCTAAGCCACATTCGTAATGCGCAATCAAATTTAAAACTCTTGCAAAACATTGTAAATCTTCTGCAGAAGATAAGTTTTTAGATTTTATTATTTTTTGTAAATACTCAATACATAATTCGTTTTTACCCATACCAAAATACAAACAAGCAATTTTGTAATATAACATTATAATGTAATGATTATCTAACCTTTGACTGTATTTGTCGAGTTTTTTATTGATGATATTAACAAGGTATTCACCTTCTGAAAATGTGGCTTCCAAAAAATGCAAATGTAACTTGTTCGAGTATAAATATTGGAAAATTAAAAGCTCTGTATTGGTATTTAAAGGAATTATTTTTTTAGAAACGTCTTCTTCAAATGATGCTAATTCTTTTTTAAATACTGCATTTTTTTTAACAAAAAAACATGCTTCTAAAAGATAATTTATCCCTTTTAAGTAAAAAACAGGATGCTGATTAATGTATTTTTTGTTTTCCTTAAAAAGAGCTATCCACTTACTAGCGTATTTATAGCTTTGTAAAAAATCTTGCGTTAAAAAACTGAACCATAAGTGCGATTTATATAGCCAAAGTTTCTCTCTAAATCCAAAGCTATCAAAGTCATATTTTGGGAGTTTACTGTAAAAATAGGTGTTTATAAATTCTAGCTCTTCGTTGTTTTTTACATAGCCATTCTGCAATAAATGACTATACAACTGTAAGGATAAGTTTGATAGTTTGCTTGCAATTACATTTTGTTGACTAATTTGCTTTGCTTCAGCAGAAAGTTGATTGGCTCTGTTACTTAAACTTCTTGTAATGTATTGTGTTTCAATTACTTTTTCTAATTCTAAAACTTCGTAAGCTATATTTTTTTCTTCGTTTTCTAATGCTAAGTTTTTCGTTTTATCTAATAATTTTAAACTTTGTTTATATAGTCCTTTTTGATATAAAATTGTGGAAAAATCTAACTGCTGTCTAATTTGAATTCTAATATTTTTATGAGCAGGATTTAAACGCAAACTAATTAATATTTGTTTATACAAATGTGCTTTTAAGTTCGATAATTGTTGCTTAGAAACAATGTTACTTTTGATAATTTCTTTTTCATCATAAACTTTTTGCTTCTCTAAAAACTTAAAAAGTGAAAAAAACTTGGCATCAATATTTCCACCTAACCTGCCAATATAAAGGTTAAATTGTCTTTTTTCAGACTTTGTTAAAGATTTAATCAGAACAAAAAGTGCATCATTTTGTTGATTATTTGAGGCCATATTTTATTAGAGAATTTTAATGATAATTTGCTTACTTGTAAAAGTAATTATTTTATAGTGATTCAATACTATTTTGTAATTCGTTCAATAAAACTATATTTATGTTGAATATTATCCAATCTCTTTTTGTTAATAGTATATATTCATTTTAATTGTTGATATTTAGCACTTTAAACTCTATGACTAAAGTTTTTAAACCAGTGTTTATTTTTCGAAATCATTTTCGTATTTAATCAGCTTTTAAAATTAATTTACGTATAATTTTTTGTTACTTTGATTATGATTATTTCTGGTTGTTTTGCAATCAAAAAAAGATAGTATTATGAAAAATAAATTTACAGAAATACCTGAAAAACATAAGATTAACTCAATTTTACATCAAAAAACCTATTTGGTAAATGGTGAATTAAAGGCTTGGAATGGAGATTTTGCAGAAGTTTATTCTACAATTTCATCAACAAAAACTTATGCACCAACTTTATTAGGTACTGTGCCTAATTTAACAGAAAAAGAAGGTTTAGAGGCATTAGATGCTGCTCATAAAGCCTATAATCAAGGGCAAGGTTTATGGCCAACAATGCGTGTTGAAGATAGAATTGAATGCATTGAAGAATTTGCTGAGCAAATGAAAACAAAAAGAGATGCAGTTGTAAAGCTTTTGATGTGGGAAATTGGCAAATCGCTTTCAGATTCAGAAAAAGAATTCGATAGAACCATTGATTATGTTTACGATACCATTGAAGAGTATAAAAAAATGGATCGTAATTTTGCAAAGTTTGAAAAACATAGCAATGTTCATGCACATATTAGAAGAGGTCCTTTAGGAGTTGTTTTGTGTTTAGGACCTTATAATTATCCGCTTAATGAAGCTTTTGCATTGTTGATTCCTGCTTTAATTATGGGAAATACAACAGTTTTTAAACCAGCCAAACATGGAGTTTTATTGCTGTCTCCAATTATAGAGGCATTTCAAAATTCATTTCCAGAAGGTGTTATAAATATCATTTATGGTAGAGGTCGTGTTTTGGCTACACCTATCATGAAATCTGGTAAAGTTGATGTGCTAGCTTTAATAGGAAACAGTTCATCAGCAAATGCTATTCAAGCAAATCACCCTTTTAAAAATAGATTGCGTTTGGTTTTGGGTTTAGAAGCTAAAAACCCTGCAATTGTTTTGCCAGATGCAGATTTAGATTTAGCAATTGACGAATGTATTGCTGGTTCAACTTCATTTAATGGCCAAAGATGTACAGCTTTAAAAGTATTGTATGTACATGAGCATATTATTAATAAATTCAATAAAAGATTTGCAGAAAGAGTAGATCAATTGCCTTTTGGAAATCCTTGGGAAAAAGGAGTAAAATTAACCCCTTTACCTGAGCCAGATAAACCTGTATATATTCAAGATTTAATTGATGACGCTAAAGAAAAAGGAGCAGAAATCATCAACAAAAAAGGAGGAGAAAGAACAGAAAATTATGTTTTTCCTGCAGTTTTATATCCTGTTTCAAAAAACATGAGAGTTTATCAAGAAGAGCAATTTGGGCCTGTAATTCCTATTGTTTCTTTTAGTAATATTCAAGAACCTTTAGATGATATGGCTGCATCAAATTATGGACAGCAAGTAAGTGTTTTTGGTAGTGATGTAAAAACGCTTGCGCCATTAATAGATACGTTGGTTAATTTGGTGTGTAGAGTAAATTTAAATAGTGCTGCTCAAAGAGGACCAGATGTGTACCCTTTTACAGGAAGAAAAGATTCTGCAGTTGGTACTTTAAGCGTTTATGACGCTTTACGTTCTTTTTCAATTAGAACCTTTGTTGCTGCTAAAGACACAGACTATAACAACGCTATTCTACAAGAGCTTTTAGATAAAAAAATATCCAATTTTATAAGTACAGATTATATTTTATAGCAAATAAAAATCCCAAACGCATATGTTTGGGATTTTTTGTTTTTTAATATGAGATTCAGCTATTTTCCTAAAGGAATAACTATTAGTCCAGAAAACTTTTTAGAATATTTCATAAGTGCTCTATCAGCTTCTAGTTTTGTTTTATAACTACCAACCAAAACCTTCCAGTAAGGTTGTTTATAATCTAATTTAGTTGAGACACCAGAAAAATTTACTCTAAATTTATTTTCTGCACTCCTAGCTTCTGTTTCATTTCCATAATAAATTTGTATGGTGTATCCATAACCAAACTTTTTATTAAAAGCTCTTTTTTTTGCTATCAATTCTTTAATAGAATCGCTACTATTAGTTGTGTTTTGGCTGTTTACTGCGTTTATATTAAACATAAAAAGTGTTAAAACGATGTAAAAAAATATAGTATTTTTCATAAAAAATATTTGTACAAAAATAACGCCTAGTTTTCAA
>CAXBAC010000058.1:0-10706 GCA_963973485.1 uncultured Polaribacter sp.
AATACTTTTGAGGCAAGAGGTTATACAGCTTGGGACCCAACATCACCAGCATTTATATATGAAACAACATTATGTATACCTACTATTTTTGTAGCATATACAGGTGAAGCACTAGACAATAAAACTCCTTTGTTAAGAGCTTTACAAGCAATTGATACTCATGCAACAGCAGTTTGTAAATATTTTGATAAAAATGCTGCTAAAGTAAATGCTACTTTGGGTTGGGAGCAAGAATTTTTTTTAATTGATGATGCATTAGCACTCTCAAGACCAGATATTGTATTAACAGGTAGAACTTTATTAGGTCATATTCCTGCAAAAGGTCAACAGTTAGATGATCATTATTTTGGGAGCATACCTGCAAGAGCCATGAGTTTTATGCAAGATTTAGAGCAAGAGTGTATGTTGCTTGGTATTCCATTAAAGACAAGACATAATGAAGTTGCACCAAATCAATTTGAACTAGCACCCATTTTTGAAGAAGCTAATTTGGCAGTAGATCATAATTCATTATTAATGGATGTGATGCAAAAAGTTTCAAGACGTCATCATTTTAAAGTGTTGTTTCACGAAAAACCATTTGCAGCTATCAATGGTTCTGGTAAACATAACAATTGGTCTTTATCTACAGCAGAAGGAACAAATTTGTTGAGCCCAGGAAAAACGCCAATGAAAAACTTACAGTTTTTAACCTTCTTTATCAATACGATTAAAGCAGTCTGTGAAAATGAAGAATTATTAAGATCTTCAATAGCGTCTGCAAGTAATGACCATAGGTTGGGTGCAAATGAAGCGCCACCAGCAATTATTTCTGTATTCATTGGTAGCCAGTTATCAAGTGTTTTAGACGAATTAGAAAACGTAACTAAAGGAAAATTATCTCCTAAAGAAAAAACAGATTTAAAGTTAAACATTATTGGTAAAATTCCTGAAATCTTATTAGATAATACTGATAGAAACAGAACATCTCCATTTGCATTTACAGGAAATAAATTTGAATTTAGAGCAGTAGGTTCTTGGGCAAACTGTGCAATACCAATGACAGTTTTAAATACAATTGTGGCAAAACAATTAAAAGAATTTAAAATAGAGGTAGATGTATTAATTGATAAAAAGGGCTTAAAGAAAGACGAAGCTATTTTTAATATTCTAAGAGAATACATAAAAGCTTCCAAAAAAATTCGTTTTGAAGGTGATGGTTATGGAGCAGCTTGGGAAAAAGAAGCTGTAAAAAGAGGTTTGAGTAACCATAAATCTACACCAGAAGCTTTACAGGTAAAATTATCTAAAAAAGCCATTAACTTGTTTGAGGAGATGGAGGTGATGAATAAAGTAGAGTTAGAAGCACGTTATGAAATTGATATTGAAGAATACACAAAAAGATTACAAATAGAAAGTAGAGTTTTAGGTGATATTGCTAGAAATCATGTAGTGCCAACAGCAATTATTTATCAAAATACATTGTTAGAAAACACCAAGAATTTAAAAGAAATTTTTGGAGACGACTTTAAAAATATAGCCAAAGAGCAAATAGAATTAATTATGATTATCTCTAATCATATTACACAAATAAATGCGCTAACATTAGATATGATTGAAGCTCGAAAAAAAGCAAATGAATTGGTTGGATTAAAATCTGCAGAAGCTTACAATAAAAATGTAAAACCATTTTTTGAGCAAATTCGTTATCATTGTGATAAATTAGAAACTATGGTAGATGATAATCTTTGGCCACTTACAAAATATAGAGAGTTATTGTTTACAAGATAAAATAAAACATCCTACTTTTCAGTAGGATTTTTTTTCTAAAACACTAAATTTGCAACACAACACACAATTATGAGTCAAGAAGTTTCAAAACGTTATGCACAAAGAGGCGTTTCAGCATCAAAAGAAGATGTACACAATGCTATAAAAAATATAGACAAAGGTTTATTTCCAAAAGCATTCTGTAAAATTGTTCCAGATTATTTAACAAATGATGATGATTATTGTTTGATTATGCACGCAGATGGAGCAGGAACAAAATCTTCGTTAGCATATATGTATTGGAAAGAAACTGGAGATATTTCTGTGTGGAAAGGAATTGCTCAAGATGCGTTAATCATGAATATTGATGATTTATTATGTGTTGGTGCAACAGATAATATTATGTTATCATCAACAATTGGTAGAAATAAAAGTAAAATTCCTGGTGAAGTGTTATCAGCAATTATCAATGGAACAGAAGAACTTATTGACGATTTAAAAAAATTCGGCGTTACCATTCATTCAACAGGTGGTGAAACTGCAGATGTTGGTGATTTAGTTCGTACAATTATTGTAGACTCTACAGTAACTGCAAGAATGAAACGTGCTGATGTTATTGATAATGCAAACATAAAAGCAGGTGATGTAATTGTTGGTTTAGAATCTTTTGGACAAGCAACTTACGAAACTGAATATAATGGAGGTATGGGTTCTAATGGGTTAACTTCTGCAAGACACGATGTTTTTCATAAGTATTTGGCAGATAAATATCCAGAAAGTTTTGATGCAGCAGTTCCATCTGATTTGGTGTATTCTGGAAATACAAAATTGACGGATAAAGTTGAAAACTCACCTATTGATGCAGGTAAATTAGTGTTATCTCCAACAAGAACCTATGCACCAATCATTAAAGAAATTTTATCGAAATTTACTTCTGATGATGTGCATGGAATGATTCATTGTTCAGGTGGTGCTCAAACCAAAATTTTACATTTTATAGATAATTTACACATTGTAAAAGATAATATGTTTCCAATTCCGCCTTTATTTAAATTGATTCAAGAACAATCTAAAACAGATTGGAAAGAAATGTATCAAGTATTTAACTGTGGTCATAGAATGGAAATCTATGTATCTCCAGAAATTGCAGAAGACATTATAGCTATTTCAAAATCTTTTAATGTTGGTGCCAAAATTGTTGGTAGAGTAGAAAAATCATCAACAAAAAAACTCACTATAAAAAGCGAGTTTGGTGCGTTTGAGTATTAATTTATTACTGAAATTTTTTAACAGCATCACTCAAATCATAAATTGTTGCTTTAGGAAGTAGTTGTTTAATTATAGAACTACCTGCAGCACTTCTATAGCCTCCTGCACAATGAACCACAATTGGTTTGTTTGTCGGAATTTCTTTTGCAGTCGCTCTCAAATCATTTAAAGGATGCTCTAAGGCGTCTGCAAAAATTTTGCCGTTATTAATTTCACTTTGGTTTCTAATATCTACAATAGTATACTTTTCTAAATTGTTTTTAAATTCTTCTATATCTAAATAAGGTAGATTTGTTAACTTTTGATTTGGTAAGGTAATAATGTTTTGAAGTTGTTTTTCGTAGCCAATTTTTGAAATTCTGTGCAGTATTTTGTCTACATCTTGTGGTTTTTCAATAATAATATCAAAACTTTCTTTAGGCTTTACAATGGCTCCTAACCAAGTTTCAAACTTTGCATTCTTTGAATTTGCCTGAATATTATAACTTCCTTTAATATGATTTTCTTTAAAAGTCTTTTCTTCTCTAACATCAACAATAAGGTTTGTACTGTTTGCATTCATTTGAAAATCAATATTGGCAAATGCTTTTCTTAAATGTTCTGCTCCTTCTTTATTAATAGCTACATTATAACTAAAATAAGAGGGAATAAAAGGTTGGTTGTTTAATAAGTGATTTATAAACTCTTCTTTAGTTTGTTCTTGAAATGCCCAATTCTCTTTTCTTTCTTCACCTAGAGTGCTACTTTTTGCATCACTCATATTATTACCACACAAAGAACCTGCTCCATGTGCTGGGTAAATTATAGCTTCGTTTGGTAAATCTGTAAATTTATGAGTAATGGTATCATACATCATTTCTGCTAATTCTTTTCTTTTAGCTTTAATATTCCCAGATTTTTCTCTTAAATCGGGCCTACCAACATCACCAATAAAAAGGGTATCACCAGTAAATAAATATGTTTTTGAATTCTCTTTTGCAACAATTGTAATACTATCTGGAGAATGACCAGGTGTATCTATAGCTTTTAAGGTGATATTACCAACTTTAATTTCTTTGTTAGAGTTAAAAGATTGATGTGGATAAGTTGCACCTAATTTTTCGCTATTATAAATTGTTGCACCTGTTTCATTATGAATTTGTAAATGAGAACTAATAAAATCAGCATGAGGATGAGTTTCGATAACAGCAGTTATTGTTGCTCCTAATTCGTGAGCGTATTCATAATATTGATTCGGATTTCTCTCTGGATCTATTATTGCCATTTCACCTTCACTTTCAATTATATACGAAAAGTGTGCTAATGGCTTATATTCAAATTGTTTTACATTCATCGTTTTGGTTTTTAAAGTTTAATTGCTTAAAAATCAAAAAAATATACTTTTAATATGTGTTCAATTCAATTAAACTTTAACTCAAAATTTATTTAAAAGACTTTTATTTTATCTATATTGTACTCATCTAATTTTAAAAACATTCCTATAATGTTAGAAAATGAATCCCCTCAAGTTGAAAAAGATAAAATTATCGATTATCAATTGCGTTTTCAAAATTTATTAATTAGCATTTCTACACAGTATATAAATGCAGATTTAAAAAATATAGATGATTTAATTGAAAAATCACTTAAACAATTAGGTGAGTTTGTTGGTGCAGATAGAAGCTATATTTTTTCCTACGATTTTTTAAATAACACTTGTAATAACACCTATGAATGGTGTAAAAAAGGGATTAAGACAGAAATAGATAATTTACAAAATGTTCCTCTAGGGTTTATAAATCCTTGGGTAGAATCGCATAAAAGAGGTGAAGCTTTTTATGTAGAAGACGTGAGTTTATTGCCAGATGAAGGTGAAGAAAGTTTACGAGGAATTCTTGAGCCACAAGGTATTAAAAGTGTAATTGCAATTCCGAAAATTAAAAACAAGGAATTAATTGGTTTTGTTGGTTTTGATTCTGTAAAAGAGATACACAAGTATACAGAGAATGAAAAAAATATTCTCTTTGTTTTTGCTAATATGTTAGTAAACATTATTCAAAGAAAGGAAAACGAGTTACTTATAGATACGCAAAAGAAAAAAACAGAAGAGCTTGTAAAAAACCTATCTTATCATAATGAGCAGTTAAATGAATACGCTCAAATGATATCTCACGATTTAAAAGCACCACTAATTAATATTCATACATTGGTGGATTGGTATATAAACGATTATAAAAGTGAGTTATCAGATAGTGCTTTAAAGCCTTTAAGTGAAATTTTATTTAATGTAGAAAAAATGGACCTATTAATTGAAGGTATTTTAAACTATTCTACAGTAGATAGAGTTGAGGAGAAAAAAAGAAAAATACAAATCAACTCTTTAATAAAATTGGTTCTAAAAACAATTTTAGTTCCTAAGCATATTAAAATAACTGTTCAAGATAATCTACCAACATTTTATGGAAATACGTGGAGGTTTACTCAGCTTTTTCAAAATCTAATTCAAAATGCCATTAAATATAATGATAAATCAGAAGGGATTATTGAAGTAGGGTATACTGAAAAAGAAAAATTCCATCAGTTTTTTATAAAGGATAATGGAATTGGTATCAATTCTAATTATTTTGATAAAATTTTTAAAGTATTTTCTAAATTAGAAAGTACAAGTACATCTTCAGGAATAGGTTTATCAATCGTAAAAAAAATTGTTACACATTATAATGGGTCAATTTGGGTTGAGAGTGAAGAGGGTGTTGGAACAACATTTTATTTTACAATAGAAAAAAATATCGTTACTGTAAAGTAATCGATTTTTCAAATACAAAATCAATCCTAAAATCATCATTAGATACAATGGCTTTTAATTGATTATCTTCTAAGTAATACTTAATTTTTTTAGGAAATTCATTCGCTTTATTTTCACACACAAAAGAAGTATCCGTTTGTGAGGTAAACTTAAATAGAGTAGGGGTTTCATTAACACCTTCAACTTTTAAATGTAAAGTATCATTTATGGTAACAATGCTCATGGTTTCTTGAAAAGTTATCTTTTCTCCTTGTTTAGTATAACCCATTCCTGTAAAATTCGTGTTCCAGGTTTCGTAAGTTTGGCTGTTTGGCTTGTCATTCAATCGTTTCCAATTGCCAATTAAAAAGGTTGGTTTTTCTTTATTTACTGGTTTGTAATTGCAAGAAAAAAAGAAAAATAACGCAACTAAGATGATGAAGTTTCTCATAAAAAAGGTTGATATATTCAAATATAGCTATTAATATTGTAAATTCGCAGACCAAGTAAAGAAAGCAGATGATAGATAAATTAAGAATTGTAAAACAACGTTATGATGAGGTTTCTGATTTAATTATTCAGCCAGAAATCATCATGGATCAAAAGCGTTATGCGCAATTGATGAAAGAATATAAAGACTTAGGAGATGTTGTTAAAAAGGGTGATGAATATCAAACTCTAATTAACAATATTGAAGAAGCAAAAGAAATTATAGCAGATGGTTCTGATGCAGAAATAACAGAAATGGCTAAAATGGAAATTGAAGAAGCCAATACTAGAATACCTGAATTAGAAGAAGAGATAAAATATTTACTGATTCCAAAAGATCCAGAAGATGCTAAAAATGCAGTTGTAGAATTACGTGCAGGTACAGGAGGTGATGAAGCAAGTATTTTTGCAGGAGATTTATTTAGAATGTACACAAAATACTGTGAAAGTAAAGGGTGGAAAGTTTCTACTGTAGATTATTCAGAAGGTACTAATGGAGGTTTTAAGGAAATTCAGTTTGAAGTAAATGGAGATGATGTTTACGGAATTTTAAAATTTGAAGCTGGCGTGCATCGTGTGCAAAGAGTACCACAAACAGAAACGCAAGGTAGAGTGCATACATCTGCAGCTACTTGTATGGTGTTTCCAGAAGCAGAAGAATTTGATGTAGAAATTAATCCTAAAGATGTAAGAATAGATTTTTTCTGTTCATCAGGTCCTGGAGGTCAATCTGTAAATACCACTTATTCTGCTGTGCGTTTAACACATATTCCTACAGGTTTGGTTGCTCAGTGTCAAGATCAAAAAAGTCAACATAAAAATAAAGAAAAAGCTTTTAAAGTATTACGTTCTCGATTGTATGACATGGAGCTTGCTAAAAAACAAGCTGAAGATGCTTTAAAAAGAGGTTCTATGGTTTCTTCTGGAGATAGAAGTGCTAAGATTAGAACTTATAATTATGCACAAGGTAGAGTTACAGACCATAGAATTGGCTTGTCTTTATACGATTTACCAAACATTATGAATGGTGATATTCAAAAAATTATAGATGAACTAATGTTGGCAGAAAATACTGAGAAATTAAAGGAATTGGGAGATGGTATCTAAACTGTTTCTTTATTTATAAGTTAAAAAACCTCAAAATTATTTTGAGGTTTTTTTATATGCGTTACTTTAAATAGGATATGAATTAAAATTAACCTCTTTACACTTGTATTTTTGTAGTGTAAGAATTTAATGAGTATGATTTCAACAAAAATATTAGGATTAACTGCAGCTTTAAGTAAAAGTAAGAAATTAAAAATTGCATTGTTGCTTGCAGAGGTTGCTTTATTTGCTATAGCACTTCGAAACGAAAAGAAAACTCCTGAAAAAGAAGATGAATCTATAAAAATCGAAAAAGAAAACATTTAAATTGCAGAACAAGAAAGTAAAATACTTGATAAAGAAAAGCTGTAAAGTTGCTATGAAAATTAAAATTGCTATGTAAAATAACAATCAACCTATTTTAAAATAATCAATCAAAAAGAAAAAAAGCGAATGAGTTTTAAAAATCATTCGCTTTTTTCTTGCCAAAAAATTACACAAAAAGTAAATTGGGGGATTTACAATTACATTACAAATTTAAATGATATATGTATACCAAACAATCCCCATTTACCGTGAAATTTTTGCCTCACGGTTTTCAGTGATGTACTTCACGGTTTTCAGTGATGGTTTTGTTTTTTAATTTAATCACTTTAAAAACCAAGAGCTATAGAAGTTTTTTAGATAAAAGAAGTAAAGTATGATTTTAAAAAAACCTTTTGCTTGTTATTTAAAATTAACTATTTCTTTGTTTGTTAATTTCATCCTGCAATTGTCTGCGTAATTTTTGCTCTCTTTCTAGAGATTTCTTTCGATGATTTTCGTACTCCTCTTCAACACTTTCTAAATTCTCTTTAGCCTCTTTGGTTAATATATGGCTTCTTGAAAATTTAAAAATAAAAAAGCTTAAACCCGAGGCTAAAACTATAATAATAATCCATAAAACTAAATTATAGGTAACCTTACTAACTTGTTGACCAAATAGTGAAATAGAATTTTCTTTAACCAATGCTAAATCTAAGTCCGATTTTGTTTTGGTAAGCTTTGTATTTAGTTCTTTAATCTTTTCTCTTTCTGTGATAAGTAGATTTTCTTTTTCTACAATTAGTTTTTCTGCTTTATTTAATGAATCTAAAACGTTTGCTTTTAAACTCTCGTACTTATCCATGGCTATTACTTTGTAAACTTGATAAGTTGTAGAGGTTCTATATATCTTATTAAACTGTCCTTCTATAGAGTTGTCTTCTTTAGAAGTTTCTTGAGCAATTAAAGAGCAAACATTTGCCATTAAAATTACTAGTAAAAGTCTAAGTTTCATTTGTACGTGTTTTGAATGTAAAAGTATTAAAAAAACCCAAACGTAACGTTTGGGTTTTTGTTATAAGCAAGTATTATTATTTATTTAATTTTATCTACAACTGCCTTAAAAGCTTCTGGGTTGTTTACAGCTAAATCTGCTAAAACCTTACGGTTTAATTCGATGTTGTTAGCTTTTACTTTACCCATAAACTGCGAGTAAGACATTCCGTTTAAACGAGCTGCTGCGTTAATACGCGTAATCCATAAAGAACGGAAGTTTCTCTTATTGTTTTTACGGTCTCTATATGCATAAAGCATACCTTTTTCAACCGCATTTTTTGCTACTGTATAAACGTTTTTTCTACGTCCAAAGTAACCTTTTGCTGCCTTCAAGATTTTTTTTCTTCTATTTCTTGAGGCTACTGAATTTACTGATCTTGGCATAATTTCAATGTGTTTTGTAGTAGGCGATTCAATTAAGAATACTTTTTATTTTTTGCCTAACTCCATGGTTAATAATTAAATTCCCTTGTTAAACTTATTTTAAGTTTAATTGTTGCTTAATGTTACCCTCATCTGCTTTATGTACTAAAGTGTCATGAGTTAACTTTAATTTACGTTTTTTAGACTTCTTTGTTAAGATGTGACTTTTAAACGCGTGCTTTCTTTTGATTTTACCAGTACCAGTAACTTTAAATCGTTTTTTGGCACTAGATTTTGTTTTCATTTTAGGCATTTCTCCTTCGTTTTAACTTGCTTAATATTGTTAACTATAAAAGTAACTTTATAGTTTTACTTCGATTTTTTTGGAGCAATAAACATAATCATACGTTTACCTTCTAACTTTGGTAACTGCTCAACTTTACCATATTCTTCTAATTCTTGGGCTAATTTTAATAATAAAATTTGTCCTTGTTCTTTAAAGATGATAGAACGTCCTTTAAAAAACACAAATGCTTTTAGTTTAGCTCCATCTTGTAAGAACTTGATAGCGTGTTTCTTTTTAAATTCATAATCATGCTCATCTGTCTGAGGTCCAAAACGAATTTCCTTTATGGTAACTTTAGTAGCTTTAGACTTTAAAGCCTTTTCACGTTTTTTCTGCTCATACAAGAACTTCTTGTAATCAATTATTTTACAAACAGGAGGTTTTGCTTTGGGTGATATTTCAACCAAATCTAACTCTTGTTCTTTGGCCATCTCTTTAGCTTTTGCTATAGGGTATACACCAACTTCTACATTATCACCAACTACACGAACTTCATCAACATATTTAATTTTGTCGTTAATTCTGTGTTGATCTTCTTTGATTACTCTTAGTGGTCTTCTAGACCTGCTTCTTCTAATTGCTATGACTTATAAATTTAAATTTAACGTATAACTGTTCTCCAGTCTTTTTTTATTTTGATGAAATTCAAATTTACTTAAATTTCTTCAATGTTTTGCTTTCTTCTTCTTTAATTAAAGATTTAAACTCTTCAATTGTAAAGGTTCCAATATCCCCTTCACCATGTTTACGTACAGAAACTGTGCCATTTTCTTCTTCTTTCTCCCCAACAATCACCATAAATGGGATTTTACTCACTTCTGCATCACGAATTTTTCGACCCGTTTTTTCACTTCTGTCATCTACGAGGGCGCGAATTTCGGAATTTTCTAACGATTCTAAAACTTTTTCGGTATATTTTTGATATTTCTCACTGATTGGCAGTATAATAACTTGGTCTGGTGTTAGCCAAAGTGGAAAATTTCCTCCTGTATGTTCTAATAAAACCGCAATAAATCGTTCCATAGACCCAAAAGGGGCTCTGTGAATCATTACTGGTCTGTGAGATTGATTGTCTGAACCTGTATAAGTTAAATCAAAACGTTTAGGTAGGTTGTAATCAACTTGAATTGTACCTAATTGCCAACTTCTACCTAAAGCATCTTTAACCATAAAGTCTAGTTTAGGTCCATAAAACGCAGCTTCACCTTCTTCAATTACAAAATCTAAACCTTTATCAGTTGCTGCATTGCCATCATCGTCCATTTGTGCGATTCCTACCAT
>CAXBAC010000059.1:0-10674 GCA_963973485.1 uncultured Polaribacter sp.
ATCACAATAAAAGAAATACTTAATGCATAAATACTAATGCCTAAAAAAATATTAAAGGCATCTTTGGTACCAGTATGGCGCACAATCCCTTTGTAGGAGCCCACCATTAAAAAACTTACCAAGGCAATCACTACAATTAAGGGTAGCTGTACCAAAAGTTCTGTGGTATTAAAATTAAAGGTAATATTAAAGCGAATGATATAGGCCAACAGAAACGACAAGCAAACTAACAAAAGATCAATCCCCAAGACTACCCATCTTGAGGCATATTTATTTAGGGTTTTTAGAAAAAAACTTTTTAGCATTATTTAATATAATTTTTGAATGTATTATTAGACTAAAATTTTAAAAGTCTTAAAGATAACCCCAATATCTTTAAATATACTTCTATTTTGAATATACTCTAAGTTTAATTTAATTTTATAGGGCATAATTGTTTCAATATAATATTTTTCAGGATTTTCTTGTTTACTTAGAATTTCGTTTTCATCTCTAAATTTAATTGACGCTATATCTGTAATTCCAGGTTTTATACTTAAAACCTTTAATTGTTCTGAAGAATAAAAATTTACATATTTTCTTACTTCTGGTCTAGGTCCCACAAAGCTCATATTTCCAATAAATACATTAAATAATTGAGGTAGTTCATCTAATTTATACTTTCTTAAATAAAAACCAAATTTGGTAACCCTTGGATCTTTACCTCCCACTGTTAGTAATCCTTTTTTATCTGAATTAACTTTCATGGTTCTAAATTTAAAAATTTTAAAATTAGTATTGTTTTTACCCACCCTTACCTGTTTATAAAAAACGCCTCCTTTTGAAGTAGTTATAATTAGAATAGAGATAACTATAAATATTGGAGACAATAAAAGTATGCCCAAAAATGAATAAATTAAATCAAATATTCTCTTTATCATCTCTTTGTTATCTTTTCTACTGCATTTACTACAGCATTAACAACCGCTTTTACTTGACTTGAAGATAATGAAAAATAAACTGGTAAAGAAATTTCAGATTCCCAAAGAGCTATTGCTGAAGGATAATTATGAATATTGTAACCTAAATTCTTATAATATGTTAACATAGGTAATGGCTTGTAATGAACATTAACAGATACATCTTGTTGAAATATTTCGTGAATTATTGCATTTCTTTCTTCTAATGTAATTCCTTTTATACGTAAAAGGTATAAGTGATATGAAGTTTCTCTTAAATCATCCATATAATGTGGTATTATTGCCCACTGATATTTTTCTAATAGTTCAGAATATTCTTTAAAAATTCTCTTTCTAAATGGTAATGTTTCTTTTTCATATCTATTGAATTCTACTAAACCAATAGATGCTAAAATATCTGTCATATTACATTTAAAACCAGCATCTATAACATCATATTCCCAGTTTCCTTTTTGTGTTTTTGCTAATGCGTCTTTATTTTGCCCATGTAAAGAAAGAGTATTTAAGTTATTATAAACCTCAGCATTATTAAAGGGTTCTGGTAAATTAATACAAATAGCACCACCTTCTGCTGTTGTTAAATTTTTTACAGCGTGAAAAGAAAAAACTGTAAAATCTACTTCAGAACCTATAGTTTTACCTTTATATCTTGCTCCAAAAGAGTGTGCAGCATCTGATAATATTAAAATTCGTCCTAATTTTTTTTGATTTTCAGATTCTGGTTTAAATATTTTTTTGATTTCTTTTTTGTTTATTATTTTTTTTAATTTATCGAAATGAATAGGTAACCCACCAACATCTACAGGAAGAATCGCTTTCGTTTTAGAATTGATATACTTTTCAATTTTGGTAATATCTATTCCAAAGTCTGATGTTACATCCACCATAATAACTTTAGCTCCCCTATGTCTTACAATGTTAGCTGTTGCACAGTAGGTATAAACAGGAATAATAACTTCATCACCTTCTTTTACACCAAACCAATACAAAAGTAATTCAGCTCCTGAAGTCCAAGAGTTAACTGCTAAAACATTTTTAA
The DNA here is from genome assembly GCA_963973485.1 of uncultured Polaribacter sp. GTDB lineage: Bacteria > Bacteroidota > Bacteroidia > Flavobacteriales > Flavobacteriaceae > Polaribacter. The sequence goes on from CAXBAC010000059.1 coordinate 1,999, forward strand.
CGTTACAATATTCTGCAATTTTACGTTCAAACAATTTAGTTCTTGGTCCTGTTGTAATCCAACCAGATTTTAGTGCCTCTGTAACTTCATCTATTGTTTTTTGATCTATATTAGGTGGTGAGAATGGTATCATTTGTTTTGTTTTTTAATTAAAATTAAATTTTGTAACTCTATTGTTAAAATCATACTTCATTAAAATCCTTTCTCTATTATCACTAATGGTGATTTTTTCAATCTCAATTCCTCCGTTTCTTTTATGAAATTTCAAAACTTTTTTGTTAATGTGGTCAACTTCAAAATTAACCTCCATTATCCCTAACGCTTGTAAAATATTCAATAGCGTTTCATGCATATATAAAGAAGAAACGAAGTCTTCATTTTTTTTTGACCACACCCAATATTCGAGTCTTGCACCACTTTTGGATATGAAATTAATATTATCATCTTTTATGGATTTATACCTCAATAATAACTTCTTTATTAAAGATGGTTTTTTTAGTACTGATGTAAACGCATATAGAGCTATATTTAATTTCTTTTTTTTGAAATTTTCATGTTGGTCGTTTACATCTAAACTGGCGCTGCAAAAACCCAGAATTTTACTATTATCTTCTGCACAGACTATTATACTATTAACATCCGTTAAAAGCATTTTATAGTATCCTTTTAAAAAGTTTTTATCTAATGAAGCAAAAACTCCAACATTATAATCTTCTCTAACAGAATAATGTAAGTTGACAATACTTTTTAAGTCTGATAGCTTTGCAAATCTATATCTCATAACATTTTTAAAAAGTGAGCATGGTAGCACCCCATGAATAACCAACACCAAAACCAGCTAATAGAACTTTAGAGTCTTTAACAACTTTATTTGTTTTCATTGCTTCATAAATTGCAATTGGTATTGTTGATGAAACTGTATTACCAACGTCTTCCATCGAATTATAAAACTTTTCAGTATCTATTTTTATCTTCTTTCTTAAATGATTTAACATAAACTTATTGGCTTGATGTAAAATAAAGTAATCGACGTTATGCCTTTCAATCATATGTTTCTCCAACGTCTTATTAACTAAATTTGGGATATTTTTTAGAGTAAAATTGAAAATTTCTGCACCATTCATGTATAAGTGTTTTCCCTCTTTTGGATTCTTTTTTGATCCACTGTTTTTTACAATCAGATTTTCCGCTCCAGAACCATCAGAACCTAAAACAAAGTCTTCAATTTTTGCAAATCCATTATCAGATATTAAAGTAGCAGATGATGCATCACCAAATATGCTTCTATTACTTTTATCTTTTTTATCAAGATATTTGGAATATGTTTCGGAAGTTAGTAAAAGAATATTTTTAGCTTGTGATGTAGCTATAAATCCCTTTGCCATTGATAAACCATAAATATATCCAGAACATCCTAAATTGAAATCAAAAGCTCCACAAGTCGTAGGCAGACCCAACTCATCTTGAATGATACATGCCGTTGTAGGGAGAGTATAGTCTGGACTTTGCGTACACAAGATAAGTAAGTCAATTTCATGTTTATTTATATTGTGTTCTTTGAACAACTTTTCAGCAGCTTTTATGCCAAGATCAGACACATATTCGTTTTTATTAGCAATTGGCCTTTTTTGATACCTACTTTATCGGTAACTTAATTTACGTTCCATTCTGGAAACTCTTTAATTAAATCTGAATTTGTTAAATACCTTTCAGGCGTATGGTAGGATATAGCTTTTATATGTGCACTTTGCATAACATATTATTTTTTATTCGCGACTAAGTTGAAAATGTCTTCTACAGAAGTACAAGATTTCAATTCATCAGGATCAATTACAACTTTGTATTTTTCATCTACCATAGCGATAATCATCATAGCTGTCATTGAGTCCCATTCTTCATAGTCTCTGAATTTATCACTTAATAATATATCCTCTTGATTTAATTCCTCTAATTCTTCTGAAAAATCTTTAATAAATTTCTTTACTTCCATTTGTTTTAATTTTTTATTATTAATATTATGAGAAAAAGTAGCTTGATTTTTTAATCTTAGATAATAAACATCCTTTTATAACTAACTAAGGTGTAGTTATTTAATAATATAATCAGCTAATTTTTTTAAATTTATTTTTTTTGTAAGGTTCTCCTGATAAAAAGAATATACATTTTTCCCTTTTTCAAGTAATAATTCTATTTCGGATTCAATAATTTCTTTAATCACTGATTGAATCTTATCATTATTATCCTGTTCAACTACCCAACCACAATCTGCATTTTCTATTATTTTTTCAATATCACAATCTTTTTCTACTATAGCTAAAATAGGCTTTTTAGAAAACATATACGCCACTAATTTCGAAGGTAATGCCAATTTCCCAACACCATTCCGTAAACTTAGCACCAAAACATCCGCTTTTGCTTGTAAATCCGCAACTTTATCTGCAGAAGCCTTGATAAAAGAAATATCAGCGTTTGGATAAGTTTTTGCTAACTCTTTTAATTTAGACTCCTCGGATCCAGAACCTGCAATAATCAACTGAGAACTTCTATTAGCTATAGCCCCGAAAGATGAAATAATACTTTCAATTTGAGCAGACGGACTTAAACTTCCTAAAAACATAAAAGTGAATTTCTCATTCTTCACTACTGGTATAGTTGGTTTACTAACTTTTTGCCAATTAAATACTACACTAACATGGATCTCATTTAATCCTCTTGTAGTTAGCAAATACGATTGCATTCCTTTGGATATAGTAATCACTTTCTTGGCTCTAGAGAGAACAAGTCTATCGAAAGGCAACAGTAATTTCTGAATAAGTCTTTTTCCTATTGCTAATTTATTGGTTAAGGATTCTGGATAAATATCTTGAACATGTATAATATAAGGTATGTTAAATTGCAGACAAGTTTTAGCAATCAAATACTGTGATGCCAAAGGCCAAGTATTCATATATAATAAATCAATTTTATTTTTGTTATCAGAAATATATTGTGCTACTTTTTTCCCAAAGTCATAAGATTCTTTAAATCTTGGTAATACTTTAGACGCTGAGCTTGTATAGGACTGCATCTCTATATGCACAAAGCTTGTCTCCTTTTTCTCCTGAACATTAGAGAAATCATAACCTGCAGGTCTTGTTGGAGGTGGGCTTAGTACAATTACATGATGTTCATCTGCCAAGTAAGTGGCTAAATCATAAGAAAGCGTAGCCGAAACCACAGGCTCTGGCGGAAAAACACAACTTACTAAAAGGATATTCTTTTTATGCACGCCAAACTACTCTTTTAATATAATCTGTATAACTTAAAATGATTCGAACCATTTTCTCACTTACATTGGGCATAGTATAATCATATACCTCTCTAAAGTTTCTATTTGGGTTTCTTTCTTGTACTTTTAAGGCTAACAAACCTTGCATAATACGTGTGGGATTTAAACCAACCATCATTACAGAAGCTTCTTCCATTGCTTCTGGTCTTTCATGTGCATCTCTTATATTTAGTGCAGCAAAATTTAAAATTGAAGATTCTTCTGAAATTGTTCCTGAATCTGACAAGACTGCAAAAGCATCCATTTGTAAAGCATTGTAATCTGAAAATCCAAGAGGTTTTAAAAATTGAATATTTTTATGAACTTCTAATGTTTGTTCATTTAACATATTTCTTGTTCTTGGGTGTGTCGATACAATGATAGGGTAATTGTAAATTTCTGCTATTTGATTTAAAGATTCGATTAAGCCTTTAAAATTTTTAGGATTACTAATATTCTCTTCTCTATGTGAAGAAACTACAAAAAATTTATTTTTTTCAAGATTTAACTCCTCAAGAACTCTTGAAGCTTGTATTTTAGGCAAAAACTTATGCAAAACTTCATACATAGGACTTCCTGTTTTAATAACTCTATCTGCAGGTAAACCTTCTTTTAATAAGTATTCTCTAGCAATACTACTGTAGGTTAAATTTATATCGGAAATATGATCTACTATTTTCCGATTTGTTTCTTCTGGAACTCGTTGATCAAAACAACGGTTTCCAGCTTCCATATGAAATATAGGTATTTTACGTTTTTTTGCAGGTATTGCACATAAACAGGAATTGGTATCACCTAAAACTAAAAATGCATCAGGATTTTCTTTCTCTAATATTGGATCAATTTTTATTAATATGTTTCCAACAGTTTCTGTAGCATTTTTCCCTGCTGCTTCAAGAAAATAATTTGGCTTTTTTAAACCTAAATCTTCAAAAAAGATTTCATTTAATTCATAATCATAATTTTGCCCAGTATGTACTAAAACATGCTCAATGGCTTCATTTTTTTCTAGAGCAATTAAAGTACAAGATAATCTAATAATTTCTGGTCTTGTACCTACTACTGTTAACACTTTTAATTTTTTCATATCTAATTTTAAATTCTTCTACTAATTTTTCTTTTTCATAGTTTAAACAAATATAATTTTAAAATGCTATACTTCAATAAAAAAAGTATCTGCATCTTCTGGATCATAAGGCTCATTAATCCAAAAAATAGTAATTAAATCTGTACTACCTATATTAGTAATATTATGTGTGTACCAAACAGGCATATCTACATAAGAAGGTTCACTCCCCTCTAACACATACTCAAAAACTTCATTTGTATTTATTTTTCTTAATTTTATTAATGCTTTACCACTAATTACAGCAAATCGCTCTACTTTTCGGGTGTGATAATGGTTGCCTCTTGTAATTCCTGGAACTGTAGTTGAAAAAGAAGTTTGACCAGAAGTACCTGCACGCATTATTTCTACAAATGCTCCTCTTTGATCAGTATGCTGAATAAATTTTCTTGGAAAATAATTTTTAGGTAAAAAACTAGTAAATGTATTAAACAACTGTAATTCAAATGATTTTAATGGTATATTGGGTACTTTTCCATTATCTACATAAGCGGTTTTATAAAGTTTAAGTAACTCTAAAATTTTAGATACTTTTTTACTGGAAGTATGTGCTATTGTGATGGTATTTATTTTATTAAAATGTTCTTTTAAAATTTCTTCATAAAAAATTTCTGACAATTCATTAATGTAAATTAAATCTACATTACTATCATTTATCACTGTAGGTTCTTCTCCTAAAATTATTTGATGACAAAAAGTTGCTATAAATGAATTATAAAAGGGTTTCCCAAAAGGACCAAAAACATTAGGTATTACTAATGATGATACATTACTATTATTTTTTTTTGCCCAATTTTCTAAAAGTTGTCGACCATCTTTTTTTGATTTTCCATATAAATTATCCTTAACTTCTTGAGATGATGACGAAAATATAATTTTAGGCGTTACGTTAGTTGCAACACAAGCATCTATTAGTTTATTTACTAAAGCTACATTTGTATCGTAAATTACTTGTGGGTCTTCATGTCTATTCATTGCTGCTATATGAACAATAACATCACAAGTAGCTACAAATTTTTCTAAATCCTCTGGGTTTTCAAAATATTCCCTTTCAAAATTTATACGTTCAATTACCTCAGGTTTGGTACCTAAAAAATTATACAAATGGCTTCCCATAAAACCATTTTGTCCTGTAATACCTACTTTTATTAATTGTTCCATGTTGTCCATTTATTTTGATCAAATCGAACTTGATCATTTGCTATTTCATTCAGTTTATAATCTGATAGTATCATAAGCTTAGAGTTTTCTTTTTCTGCTTTAAAACCGTTTACAAAACCATTAGGAATGTAAAGTATCTCTTGTTTTTTATTGGTTAATTGGTATTCAAGAACTTCCAAGTGATCTGAAGGATTATCCCAATCGTTAATACGAATTAATTTAACAGTAAAAGCACCACGTACACAAATAAACCATCTACTCTCAATTTTATGACCTTGCCAAGCTCTAATTGTTTGTGTATCAAAATGGGTAGTAAAATAAATACGTTTAATTCTAGACATATCAAAATTATTATAAAATTCTAATACTCCGCGTTTATCTTCGTATTTGCCTCCCTCTAGTAATTTAGGCACATTATTACTCATTTATTTTTAATTGTTTTGTTCTTTAATAAAGTCTAATTTAAATAGTAATTTTTTCATGCCTTCAATATCTAATCTTTCAGTATTATGAGAGTGATAATCTTCTACTTTATTCATATCTATTTCTCCTTCAGAAAAATAATTAGCATAATTTAAATCTCTGTTATCTGCGGGTACTCTATAATAACCACCCATATCTTCTGCTTTTACTTTTTCCTCTCTAGTTAACAAAGATTCGAATAATTTTTCTCCATGCCTTGTACCAATAATATTTATTTTACTGTTACTTTCATAAATTTGCAATAAAGCATTGGCAAGTGTTTCTACAGTTGCAGCCGGAGCTTTTTGAACAAAAATGTCACCAGGATTTGCGTTTTCAAAAGCAAATAAAACTAAATCTACAGCATCTTCTAAAGTCATCATAAAACGAGTCATACTAGGGTCTGTAATCGTTAAGTCTTGGTTTGATTTAATTTGTTCTACAAATAAAGGTATTACAGAGCCTCTAGACGCCATTACATTTCCATAACGTGTGCCTGTAATTACTGTATTAGCAGCGTTTCTAGACTTTGCTACTAAAACTTTTTCCATCATTGCTTTAGAAATACCCATAGCATTTATAGGGTATACAGATTTAACGGTGCTTAAAACTACTACATTTTTAACGTTATTTCTTATTGCTGATTCTAAGACGTTTTCGGTTCCTAATACATTTGTTTTTACGGCTTCTACAGGAAAAAATTCACAAGAAGGCACTTGTTTTAAAGCTGCTGCATGAAAAATATAATCTACACCTCTTACAGCAGTTTCTAAAGATTGTATATCTCTAACGTCACCAATGTAAAACTTTACTTTTGGGTCTGAAAGTTCTCTTCTTAAATCTTCCTGTTTTTTTTCATCTCTAGAAAAAACACGAATTTCTTTGAAATGATCTGTCTTTAAAAATCTGTTTAGAACTGCCTGACCAAAAGAACCAGTTCCGCCTGTAATTAGTAATGTTTTATTTTTTAGCATTTTTTAAAATTTTATTATATAAGTTAAAATATTCATTAAACTTATTATTTTTATCGAACATTTTAATAGCTCTTTCTCTACACTCTAAACTATTTTTACCTTTTTTATAAATATTTTCAATACAATTAAGTACCGAGGTTAAAGCTCCTTTTTCTACAATAAAACCTGTTTTATTATCTATTGCTTCTGGGCTTCCACCTGTATTGTATGTAATTATTGGAGTACCACAAGATAAACTCTCAATATTTGTTGTTGGAAAATTATCTTCATAAGTAGGATTAAAAAAAACCAAGGCCTTAGAATAATAAGAAACTAATTCATTTAAATTTTGTGTTTTCTCTAGCCCTATAATATTTTTTGGTAATTTTTTAATTTGAGAAGCAGTTAAACCTATGAGAATAATAGTATATTTATTTGGTAAAATTTCTGATAATTTTATAAAATCAAGTAACCCTTTTCTTTCAACCCAATCTCCAGCAACCCCTAATATAAAAGGTTTTTCATTAACTAATACTTTATTTGAATCAGTTGGCTTAAAAATATTAGTGTCTACTCCATTATGAATAACTTTTGAGATTACATTTTTTAAAAATGATTTTTTAACCTCACAGTTTAACCAATTTGAAACTGGCACTAAAGTTAGATTATTGATTTTAGTAAAAGAAGCTAGCTTATCATAATAATTTTTTTTTGACCGATCTACAATTAAACTACTTGGATATTTTTTTTTCTGCTCACAATTAAAACACTCTTTTTGCCATTTGTTACAACCCACAAAATCATAATAAGCACAATGTCCTGTAAATGGCCAACAATCGTGCATAGTCCAAACTACATGTGCGTTAGACGCTTTTAAATAATCAAATAATATTTTATAGTTAATATAATACCCATGTAAATTATGAATATGAACAATATCAGGCTTTATTAATTTTATATCTTCTATTAACTTTTTCGTCGATGTTTTTGATTCTAAACCATGCAAATCAAAAAGCCTTGTTTTAGCAATATGATGAATGACATCATAAAAACTTCCAATTTTAATTAGTTTAGACTTACTTTCTACTGGGTTTCGACCAAAAGCAATATAACTATCCCATTTTTTTTCAATTGCAAGCGCTCCTATCTGTTCTGCAATTCTTCCTGTAGAACCTAAGTTAACAACAGTATTAATTTGTAATAGTTTCTTTTTCATATTATAAATACAAACTTACTTGATTTTCTCCAATTGCTTTAAAATTAAGCTTAGAAATATTTTTTAAAAACTTATAATACGTTTTATGCTCACAAATTTCGCAAATAGCCTTTTCTAACGCTCCAGAAACATTAAGAGAAAAAATAATCCCATGCTTTTCACCAACCAAATCGTTAGCACATCCAACTCGATCACTAGTAATAATAGGAAGACCGTTATTTAATGCCTCTTCAACTACCATTCCCCATGGTTCAGAGATAGATGGCAACACAAACACATCGTGTGATTGATATAGGCTAGGTAATTTTTGATTATCCACTGCACCTAAAAAGGTTGTATTATTTTTAGCAAAAGACTTAAGTTGGGCTTCCATAGGTCCAAACCCAACTATTGTTAATTCAAGATTTGGTAATCTATTAAATGTTTCAATCAATAGCTTTAAATTTTTCTC
>CAXBAC010000060.1:0-10666 GCA_963973485.1 uncultured Polaribacter sp.
TAAATTCATTCCGTCAAAATTTACAAGCTGTATATACAAAACAATTAATTGCAATGCTTACTGGTAGAGCAAATGGTCGTTTTTCTGTTGCAGCTAAATCTATGGCTATTTACAATTTAAAAAATATAAAGTCTTGGGTAAGTAATGGTAAAGGTGATGTGGCTACAAAAGCTCATAAAAACCACTTAAAAACATTAATTACAAACGCAATGAAAGAAATTAAATAATCTTTTAAGATATATTTATTACAAACCGTAATCTTTTCGATTACGGTTTTTTTATCTTTACATATGGCAAAAATTTTAATTACAGGAGGTACAGGATTAGTGGGCTCAAGATTAACAGAAATGTTAGAAAAGCAATATCATGAAGTTAGAATTTTAACACGAAGTCCAAAAAAGAAAAATGAATATCAATGGGATATTACTAAACAAACAATAGATGAGAAGGTTTTTAGTAATATTGATTTTATTGTGCATTTGGCTGGTGCAGGAATTGCTGATGAACGTTGGTCTGATGAGAGAAAAAAAGTAATTATTGATAGTAGAGTTGAATCTGCCAACTTACTTTTCGAAAAAGTAAAAACTAAGAAGATTTCTCTTAAAGGATTTATTTCTGCCTCTGGAAGTGGTTATTATGGAGCTGTAACTACAGAGCAAATTTTTGAAGAAAATGATAAACCAGGTAACGACTTTTTAGGTGAAGTTTGTATAAAGTGGGAAGCAGCTGCACATCAATTTAAACAATTAAATATACCAGTTTCTATATTAAGAACAGGAATAGTACTTTCTGTAACAGGTGGTGCTTTAGAAAAAATGAAAACACCAATTGTTGCTCCTTTAGGCAGTGGAAAACAATACATGCCTTGGATACATATTGATGATTTATGTGCCATGTATGTAAAATTAATTGATAATAATTTAGCTGGCACTTATAATGCTGTTGCTCCAGAACATCATACTAGTAATAGTTTTTCTAAAATTTTAGCAGTAAGTATTTCTAGACCTTTTATAGGTATTAACGTACCAAGTTTTATGCTTAAGCTAATGTTTGGTGATATGGCTAACATTCTTTTAGAAGGTAGTAGAGTTTCATCAAAAAAAATCGAAAAGCAAAATTTCACTTTTCGATTTCCAATATTATCTAATGCTTTAAAGCATTTATTTTAAAAAGATGAAATGATATTTAAATCAACTTCCCTCCACGTTTTTGATACACCATCTGCACCTGTATGTAATACTTCACAAACCTTATTTAAAGAAGCTAGAGCTTTACCTGCATTCCAGTTATTTACATCAATAGTTGCTTGCATGTTAAAAACCTTGTCTTTAATTGTATAAATAAATGGCACATCTTTAGTTTCTCCATTCATGGTAATTTTTGCAATACCTGTAGTATCATCTGTTAGCATTAATTTTCCTGAAAGTAACTTCGTTTCTGACATTACTCCAAAGAAAAACTTTTTAATTTTATAATCTCTACTTGAGTCTTGAGTTGCAATACTACTTACAGGAATAGAAAATTGTGTATTGTTAATAGCTTCTTTTACAGAGTTACCTTCACCACCAGCAAGTACGTTTACTTTCTTAAAAGCGCCTCCCACTCCAATTTTCTCTGTAGTTTTATATGCTGTAAAATTGATATTATGATCAGCATTCATTACAGCAAAGGGTGCAGTATTTTTTGGTGTTGCTACTTGAGAGTTTTCTTTTTCTTCTGGTTTGTTTTCATTTGATTTACATGCTGTAAATACAAAAGTAAAAAGTAAAACAAAAGAAAGTAATTTAAAGCTTTTCATAATTTAGTATTATTTATTTTTATTTAAAATTTCATTTGCCAACTTAATATACTCAAGTTTCGCTTCATCAGAACTCATACCATTTAATTGCATCCAAGCATTAAACTTAAAAGCACTTCTTACGTCTAAACCACTATTTAAAGAAAACTTATTGCCATAACTTGCTTGTTTATAATAGGCATAAAATTTAAGCATTACATCTGGTGCTAATGCTTTTTTAAGCTTAGAAATTTCATTGAAAGCAGTAGTAAAATTTTGATCTAAGTCTTTAATAATCTATTTTTTTTCTGCAATTACTTGAATGCCTCCTTTAACTTTATCTCCTAATTTAACATTCAATTCTGTACCTAAAGGTAGGTATAAATCTACTCTAGAACCAAATTTGATAAAGCCAGCATCTGTACCTTGTACAACTGTTTCCCCTTCAACAGCATAATTTACGATACGTTTTGCTAATGCACCTGCTATTTGCCTGTAAAGAACAACACCAAAAGTATTATTTTCAACAACAATTGTTGTACGCTCGTTATCTGTAGATGCTTTTGGGTGCCAAGCAACTAAATATTTACCTGGATGATATTTACTGTATTTAACAACACCACTCATGGCATATCTTGTAACATGTACGTTTATTGGCGACATAAAAATAGAAACCTGTAATCTTTTATCTTTAAAATATTCTGGTTCTTCTACCTCTTCAATAACTACCACTTTACCATCTACTGGTGCTACTATTGTACCATCACTTAAAGCGGTTAAACGTTTTGGGTTTCTAAAAAATTGAAGCACAATTACAAGAAAAACTATTGCTAATACTTGGATAGATTTGGTTACCCATAAAATATCAATAAATTTTTCTGCAAGTAAAATTGCTGCAATAACTATAATAAATGTTATTACTATAATTTTATAACCTTCTTTGTGAAATCTAATCATGCTTTAAATTATATAATTAATGTACAAATATACAAAGGGTGCAGCAAACAATAAACTATCTAGCCTATCTAAAATACCTCCATGACCTGGCATAATGTTTCCACTATCTTTTAACCCTGCTTGCCTTTTAAATTTAGATTCTACTAAATCTCCTGTTGTTCCTAAACTTGATACTAATACAGCAATAATTAACCAATTTAACATAGAAAAATCTAAATTAAATTTACTTATAAATAATGCTGCTAATAAAGAGAAAACTAATCCACCAAAAAAACCTTCAATTGTTTTCTTTGGGGATACTGATGGAAATAATTTATGCTTTCCAAAGTTTTTTCCAATTAAAAACGCGAATGAATCGTTTACCCAAATTATAGATAAAATACTAATCATTAAGTATGGATGAAAACTGTTTTCATAAAAAGGTAATAATACAAGAAAACACATTGAAAATATTACGTATCTAATTGTGACTCCTAGTTTAGACCTTTCATTTAAAAATTTAATTTCTTTTTTAAAATAAAGCTGATACACTAAAAGGGTGGAAGATAATAACGTAATAATTAAAATCCCTAAAGTAGCATAACTATATTGCCTATTGATTAGTAAAAATAATACAACTGGAAAAAAAAGATATGCTGCATAACTTTTCAAAACAACCATTTTTGAAAATTCCCAAATGCATAAAAACCCAAAAAAAGTAATTAATACTATGTAAGATTCTTTAGAAAAAAGAATAGCAGACACAAAAATTAATACATAAATAATTCCAGAAAAACTCCTTCTTAAAAGGTTACGCATATTATAAATCTTCAAACAGCAACAAATATAAGTTTTTTGAGTTATTGTTACCATAGTTTAAAAAATTATCATCATTATTTTGAATGTGATAGTTTTTTATTGAAGAAATATTTGTTGGTAAATTACTGGCATTGTTCGTTTTAATACCTGTAAGACCTTGACCTGTATTTTTAACTAACTGACTGGTTTTTGCAAAAACAATAAAATTGTTAGAATACTCTTTAAGTCTTGTACTTTTTAATTGATTTGATGAAAATAAAATATCACCATTATCAGCAATTAAATGCTCACAAGTTGTAAAAACTGGTAATTCTGATGACGCTGAGTCAGAAATTTGTACTTCTTTAGTATTTAATAAACTTTTTAAATTACTATTTAAAAGGTGTAAATCTGTCCAATTATTTTCTTTTAATATATTTTCTAAACTTTCTTGAACTTCCTCTTTTTTTACACAGTATAAAAACTTTCCTCCTTTGTTTACAAAATTATGTACAAACAAATCATCAAGAGATAAAACTACCTCTTGATTTTGTAATTCCTTATCCTCATTAGTTGGGATGTTAAAAAGTTTTTTTAAAAAATTCATTAACTATTATTCAGACAATTCATCTTCTAAAGGTAAATCTTTTTCTTCTTTTGATTTAACTTCTGTGTCTAAAGCTTCGAAAGGTCTTTTTCCAAATATTTTTTCTAAATCATCTTTAAAGATAACTTCTTTTTCTAATAATAATTCGGCTAAAACAGTTAATTTTTCTTTGTGATTTGATAATAATTCTACTGCCCTTTGATATTGAATTTCAATCATTTTAGAAATTTCTTTATCAATTTTCTTACCAGTTTCTTCACTATATGGTTTTACGAATGCATCGTTTCCAGAAGAATCATAATAGGTAATGTTACCAACTTCATCATTTAAACCATACACAGTAACCATTGCTCTAGCTTGTTTAGTTACTTTTTCTAAATCGCTTAAAGCTCCTGTAGATATTTTATTAAATATAATTTTTTCTGCAGCTCTACCTCCTAAAGTAGCACACATTTCGTCTAACATTTGCTCAGTTTGCACTATCAGTCTTTCTGCTGGTAAATACCAAGCAGCACCTAAAGATTGACCTCTTGGAACTATAGTTACTTTTACTAATGGTGCAGCATGTTCTAACATCCAACTTACAGTTGCATGACCAGCCTCGTGAAATGCGATTACTTTTTTCTCTTTTGCTGTAATTCTTTTCTTTTTCTTTTCTAAACCTCCAACAATTCTATCAACAGCATCTAAGAAATCTTGATGATGAATTGCTTTTTTGCCTTGTCTTGCTGCAATTAAAGCTGCTTCATTACACATATTTGCGATATCTGCACCTGAAAAACCTGGAGTTTGTTGTGCTAAAAATTCAACATTTACGTCATCAGACATTTTTAAAGGCTTAATATGAACTTCAAAAATTTCTTGTCTTTCTCTAATGTCTGGTAAATCAACATAAATTTGACGATCAAAACGTCCTGCACGCATTAATGCTTTATCTAAAACATCTGCTCTGTTTGTTGCTGCAATAACAATAACGTTTGTATCTGTACCAAAACCATCCATTTCTGTTAATAGTTGATTTAAAGTGTTTTCTCTTTCATCATTACCACCAGTCATGCTATTTTTACCACGAGCTCTACCAATAGCATCAATTTCATCAATAAAAATAATTGAAGGTGATTTTTGTGCAGCTTGTTTAAATAAATCACGAACTCTAGAAGCACCTACACCTACAAACATTTCTACGAAATCTGAACCTGAAAGTGAGAAAAATGGAACACCAGCTTCACCAGCTACTGCTTTTGCTAACAAAGTTTTACCTGTTCCTGGAGGGCCAACTAACAAAGCTCCTTTTGGTATTTTACCTCCTAAAGAAGTATATTTTTCTGGACTTTTTAAGAAGTCTACAATTTCTTGTACCTCTTCTTTAGCTCCTTCTAGACCTGCAACATTTTCAAAAGTAGTTTTTACTTTTGTATCTTGATCGAACAGCTTAGCTTTAGATTTACCAATGCTAAATATTTGGCCTCCTCCTCCAGAGCCTCCTCCAGCACCTGACATTCTTTTCATAAAAAACAACCAAATAGCTATTAAAATAATAAATGGCAAAAACCCAATGATTGCATCAAAAATGCTAGTTCTTTCTTTATTATCTATATCTACAACTAAGTCTCTTTCTTGCTTTGCTTCTATAACGCTTTGCTCAAAGGTTCTTTGATCTCCAAAGTTATATTCATACACTGCAGAACCTGGTCTGTAAAAAGTTGATGATGTATATTTTTTATGTTTCTCTTTTTCTAAAGCTTTTTTGGTTAAAAAAATTTGTGCTACATCTTTATTAACAACAATAATTTTTTTAATGTCGTTATCTTTTAAGATTTCATCAAATTTATTTTTTGAAATACTGTTAGAGGCTAAATCTCCACTATTAAAAAACTGTATCGCTATAATTGCAATAAAAATTGCTCCATAAATCCAATAAGAACTAAATTTAAATTTAGGCATATTCGATTTGTTTTCTTTATTTGAATCACTCATGTGTTATAAAATCAATAGGATTAAACTGGGTTAATTTCGGTGATTTTCGCATCACCCCAAAGGCTTTCAATATCATAATACTCTCTCACGTGTTTTTGAAAAACATGAACTACTACATTTACATAATCCATTAAAACCCATTCAGAATTTATTTGCCCTTCTACATGCCAAGGCTTATCTTTAAGTTCTTTGCCCACCGCTTTTTGGACAGAACCTGAAATTGCGTTTACTTGCGTATTTGAGTTTCCTGAACAAACTATAAAATAATCGCAAACGGTATTTTCTATATCTCTTAAATCTAGCAATTGGATGTTTTCTCCTTTAACATCGTCAATTCCTTTTATAATTACAGCGATTAAATCGTCTGTGCTTACTTGCTTTTTAGTCATTAATTTCTTCTCTAATTTAGTGCAAAGTTATTATTTTTTTGCGAGTATTTTACGTAATATTGAACTACTTTACACAATATTTAACAATTGAATTTAATCAAACTTAATGCCATCGATTCTACAAACTCTTTTTTGAAAGAAATGGCAAGAAAAACGTCTTTAAAAAACTACACTGTAGTTAGTACTAATGAGCAAACAAAAGGTCGAGGTCAATTCAACTCTTCTTGGTCTTCAGAACCTTCTAAAAACCTAACCACTAGTGTATTTATCAAAGATTTTAATTTAGCTATTGCCAATCAAAAATATTTAAATTTTGCTGTAAGTTTAGCTGTGTTTGATGTGCTTTACACCTATTTAAAAGATACTGTTTCAATAAAGT
The DNA here is from genome assembly GCA_963973485.1 of uncultured Polaribacter sp. Taxonomy (GTDB): domain Bacteria; phylum Bacteroidota; class Bacteroidia; order Flavobacteriales; family Flavobacteriaceae; genus Polaribacter. Next base: position 6,864 of record CAXBAC010000060.1, read on the forward strand.
GGCCAAACGACATTCTGTCAGTTGAAAAAAAAATATGTGGTATTTTAATTGAAAATTCAATTCAACAAGATAAAATTAATCATACAATTGTAGGTATTGGGCTAAATGTAAATCAAGAAAATTTTTCTAATGATTTAATAAAAGTGACTTCTTTAAAATTAGCTACAAATAGAGAATTTAATTTAGATATTTTACTTTTAAAGTTAATTGAAAGTATTAAAAAAAGAATATCACAATTAAGCTCACGAGAATATGAAAAATTAGAACTCGAATACTTGAATGCTTTATACAAAAAGGATTGCCAAGCCACTTTTATAGATCACCAAAATAATTTGTTTATTGGCAAAATTATTGGCATATCTGAAACTGGGAAACTACAAATAAAGCTCGATGAAAACCGCGTAAAAGAGTTTGGTATAAAAGAAGTTTCTTTTGCCTAAATTTCTTCTAAATTGTCTGTTAAGGTTTCAATAAAGCTTGTTAATGGTTTTTTAACCATCATTGCCATCATTGCATTAAACTTACCATTAAATTCCAATTGAACTTCAGAAGAGTCTTCATCAATAGCCTGTATATCTGCTACCAATTGAAAGTCTAATTTACTACTTGCAGCTCCTAAAGTAATGTTAGAAAATGGTGTTTTTTCTTTTAAAACCAATCTAATTTCTGGCATACCCTTTAAACCAAAAATAAAAGAATCACCCTCTACTTCAAATTTTTGAATTGACTCTGGCATTAATTGCTTAAAGTTTTTTAAATCTGATAAAAACTCAAATACCTCTTGTTGTGATTTTTCAACTACTACTCTATTGCCTTGTATATTCATTATTGATTATTTATTGATTCCAACTACTTGGGTTAGCTCTCCATTCTTGCAAAGTACGTAGTTCTTTTTGAGAAATATAATTACTATCTAAAGCTTGCTCTAACAAGTTTTCGTAGTTACTTAGAGTTTTTAAATTTACGTTCTTTTCATTAAAATTTTTGTCAGCTACATCAAATCCGTAAGAAAAAATTGCAACCATACCTTTTACAACTGCACCAGCTTCTTTTAAAGCTGCAACCGCATTTAAGCTACTATTTCCTGTACTTATTAAATCTTCTATAACAACTACATTTTGGCCTTTTTCTAAATGCCCTTCAATTTGATTTTTTCTACCATGACTTTTTGGTTCTGGTCTAACATAAATAAAAGGTACACCTAACTCTTGTGCCACTAAAATACCAATTGCAATTGCTCCTGTAGCAACACCAGCAATAACATCTGGTTTTCCATATTCTAGTTCTACTATTTTAGCCATTTCTTCTTTTAAGTAGACACGAACAGGTGGATAAGATAAGGTAATCCTATTATCACAATAAATAGGAGATTTCCAACCAGAAGCCCATTGAAAAGGTTCATTAGGATTCAGTTTTATTGCTTTTATCTGCAATAAAAGCTCAGCTGTTTTTTTTGAAGTATCTTTGTTCATAACCATACCGCAAATGTATAAAGTTTTTGTAAATGATAGCCCAATAATTTTAACATCTTCGTTAGAAAATGCAAATAATTTTCCAACATACTTATTTACAGATATTATCTTTGAAGATGTGCTCAAAAAATTAGATAAAAAATCTATTAAAGGCATAAATCTTATTTCTAAAAATCTAGAAAAAGATTGGACAAGCTTCTTAAAAAACTTAAGGGTTGTTCCTGCTGCTGGTGGTTTGGTTTTAAATGGTAAAAAGCAAACCCTCTTTATTTACAGGAATAATGTTTGGGATTTACCTAAAGGAAGAATTGAAAAAGGAGAGTCTATAAAAACTGCAGCAATAAGAGAAGTAGAGGAAGAATGTGGTATTTTTAATATAACCATCAAACAAAAATTAACCACTACTTATCATATTTATTTTCAAAATGGCATAAAATTAAAAGAAACACCTTGGTTTTTAATGCATTCTAATTACAGCAAACCTTTAAAGCCTCAACTAGAAGAGGGGATTACAGAGGTTGTTTTTAAAAATGAAATTGAAGTTTTAGAAGCTTTAAAAAATACTTACGCCAATATTAAAATTGTGTACGATACTTTTAAAGAACAATAGTTTTTTAAAAAAACCTTCTATCTTTGCCCACTTAAATTTTCACAAGTAATGACTAAGTTTTTTCAAAAAATAACTCCAAATGCTAAAGATGATGTTTTAGCAGGTATTACAGTTTCATTAGCTATGATTCCTGAAGTAGTTGCTTTTGCGTTTGTAGCACAAATAGATCCTTTGATGGCCCTTTCTGGAGCATTTATCATAGGTTTAATTACAGCTATTTTTGGAGGTAGACCAGGGTTGATTTCTGGAGCTGCTGGCGCTGTTGCTGTAATTTTTGTTCACATGATTTCAGAAGGGCATACAAAAGGTATGTTACTTGATCAACCTATAGAAAATATGGGTTTTTTCTATTTAATGGCCTGTGTTATTCTAATGGGAATTATTCAAATTTGTGCAGGAGTTTTTAAACTAGGTCGTTTTGTAAGGTTAATTCCGCATTCTGTAATGATGGGTTTTGTGAATGGACTATCTATCGTAATTTTTATTGCTCAAGTAAAAATGTTTTCACACAAATCTTTAGTAGTAACTAATGAAGGGGTTAAAACTTACGAAAACACCTTTATGCAAGGCTCAGAATTGTACACCATGCTTGGCTTGGTTTTGTTAACTATGGCAATAATGTGGTTGTTACCTAAAGTTACCAAAAAACTTCCTGCAGCATTAACTGCCATTTTAACGACAACATTTATAGTAATTGGTTTCGATATTGATGTCTCTACAGTTGGCTCTTATATTATAGAAGGTGGAGGAACTGGATTAAAAGGAGAATTTCCTACACCAAACTTAGAACTTTGGCAAAACCTACCTCTTAATTTAGATACACTTAAGTTTATTGCTTTACCTGCATTTTTAGCAGCATCAGTTGGTTTAATAGAAACATTAATGACTATGAATCTGGTTGATGAACTAACAGAAACCAGAGGAAATGGAAATAGAGAATGTATTGCTCAAGGATCTGGAAATATTCTTTCTGGTTTGTTTGGGGGTACAGGTGGATGTGGAATGATAGGTCAAACTGTTATTAATATAAATGCTGGTGGAAGAGGAAGATTATCTGGAGTTATGATGGCTGTAACTTTACTAATTTTTATACTTTTTACTGATAAATATATAGAAATGGTACCTATTTCTGCATTAGTTGGTGTAATGTTTATGATGGTTATAGAAACTTTTGCTTGGTCTAGTTTTAGGATTTTAAAGAAAATACCAAAATCTGACGCTTTTGTTTTAATTGTAGTTTCTACAGTTACCGTTTTTGTAGATTTAGCTGTTGCTGTTTTTATTGGTGTTATAATTTCTGCACTAGTATTTGCTTGGGAAAATGCAAAAAAGATTAGAGCTCGTAAACGTTACAAAGAAGATGGTACAAAAATTTATGAAATTTGGGGACCTCTTTTCTTTGGAAGTATTTCTGCTTTTAATGATAAATTTGATATAAAAAATGATCCAGAAAATGTAGAAATAGATTTTGTAGAGTCTCGTATTTCTGATCATTCTGCAATAGAAGCCATATTTGCTCTGGTTGAAAAATACCATGCAGCCAATAAAAAAATTACACTAAAACACTTAAGTGAAGATTGTAAGGTTTTATTGTACAAAGCAAGCCCAATTTTTACTGATATTATTGAAGAAGATATTGATGATAATGGTAGATGGAAAAGCCCTGTAGCTACTGTTGCAGATGGTCTGGAAGTAGAATATACCTACAATCCCACATACTC
>CAXBAC010000061.1:0-10281 GCA_963973485.1 uncultured Polaribacter sp.
CGGTATAGATCCAGAATATTCTGTAATCGGAAGAGTTGCTCGTAAAATTTGGGCGAAAGCCATGAAAAATAAATATGGAGCAAATCCAAGAGCACAGATGTTAAAATATCACATTCAGACTTCTGGGCGTTCTTTACATGCACAGGAAATCGATTTTAATGATATCAGAACTACACTTCAAGCATTATACGCTATTAATGACAACTGTAATTCTTTACACACAAATGCGTATGATGAAGCCATTACAACACCTACAGAAGAATCTGTAAGAAGAGCAATGGCTATTCAGTTAATTATCAATAAAGAGTTAGGGTTATCTAAAAACGAAAACCCAATTCAAGGTGCATTTATTATTGAAGAATTAACAGATTTGGTTGAAGAAGCTGTGTTGTCTGAATTTGATAGAATTACAGAAAGAGGTGGTGTTTTAGGAGCTATGGAAACCATGTATCAACGTTCTAAAATACAAGAAGAAAGCTTGTATTATGAAACCTTAAAGCATACTGGAGAATTCCCAATTATTGGTGTAAATACTTTTTTAAGTTCAAAAGGATCTCCAACAGTTCAGCCAGCAGAAGTAATTCGTGCAACTGAAGAAGAGAAGAAGTTTCAGATACAAACAAAAGAGTTATTAAATAAGGCAAACCCTAATAAAGTAGCAGAACAACTGGCTATTTTACAAGAAGCTGCGATCAATAATGAAAACTTATTTGATAAATTGATGGAAGCTACTAAAGTATGCTCTTTAGGACAGATTACAGAAGCGTTGTTTAAAGTTGGTGGGCAATATAGAAGAAACATGTAATTAAATGCTAAAAACTTTTACTATATTAGTAATCTAAAACGAAGTCATGAAAAAACAAATCATATTATTACTTAGTATATTTTTTTTAAGCTTTAAAATTAACTCGCAAGAACACAAAATTACAATTAAGGTTAAAGATATTAATAACAAAGCTGTTCCAGGAGCAATTATTCTTTTTGATAATGTAAAGCAAAAACAATGGACAAACTCTAAAGGAGTTTTTAAAAAAAGAGTTGAAAAAACACCTAATGAAATTAGTGCTTTTCATCCTAAGATAGGAATATCAAAAATTAAGTATAACAATAAAAGTAATTTTGTTATAATATTAAAAAAAGGAAATGACAATGATATATTTAAACCTGCTGAAAGGAAAATAATATCTAGTCGATTTACTAACATATATGATTATTTACGAGGAAAAGTCTCTGGAGTTAACGTAACTGCAGATAATCAAATTACCATAAGAGGTTATAATTCAATAAATGGTAACATGACCCCCCTTTTTATTTTAGATGGTAATGCTATATCAGAAGACATGTTTGCTTTTATCATGCCAGATGATATAAAATCAGTTACTGTTCTAAAAGGACCTGATTCTGCTGTTTATGGAATTAGAGCTGCAAATGGTGTTATAATTGTAAACACTAATCAAAGTAACTAGTTTAACAATTAAAAAACTCATTTTTAATACAATTAAAACATAAAACGATTAAGAATTGCCTTAATCGTTTTTTTGGCTTTAAGAGTAACCATCAAACTCGTTTCTTTTTAAAATTATTACATTTAGGAATATTAAAATATCTAAATCAAAAGTTATGGAATTAAAAAAAGAAGATATTAGTCAAGAAGTATTTGATTTATACGATGATTATGCTCACAATAAACTAACTCGAAAAGAATTTCTTAAAAAACTTTCTTTATATGCAGTTGGTGCAATTACACTTCCATCTTTGTTAAGTTTTATATCACCTAATTATATTGATAGTATTTTAGTTCAAGAAAATGACCCTCGTTTAAAATCTTCAATGATTGATTATGAATCTCCAAAAGGCGGATTAAAAATGAAAGGTTTATTGTCTATGCCAAAAGACACCAAAGGTAAGTTACCTGGTATTTTAGTAGTACATGAAAACAGAGGCTTAAATCCTTACATTAAAGATGTTGGCAGAAGAGCTGCTTTAGAAAATTACATTACGCTTGCACCAGATGCTCTTGCACCTTTAGGAGGTTACCCAGGAAATGATGATGATGGGAGAGCCATGCAACGTAAAAGAGATAGAGATGAAATGTTAGAAGATTTTATTGCAGGATACCATTATTTAAAAAATCATAAAAATTGTAATGGAAAAGTAGGTGTAGTTGGTTTTTGTTTTGGAGGTTATATTTCTAACATGTTAGCTGTAAGATTACCTGAATTAGGTGCAGCTGTTCCTTATTATGGCAGACAACCAAATGCTGAACAGACAGCAAAAATAAAAGCACCTTTACTATTGCAATATGCTGGTTTAGATAAAAGAGTAAATGAAGGGTGGCCTGAATTCAAAAAAGCTTTAAAGGAGAATGACATCTCTCATGAAGCTCATTTTTATCTAAATGTAAATCACGGATTTCACAACAATACAACTCCGAGATTTGATGAAAAAGCAGCAGATCTATCTTGGGAAAGAACCATGGCTTTCTTTAAAAAGCATTTAAAAAATTAAAATTACAGCATAAAAAAAGCGTTCATTTCTGAACGCTTTTTTTATGTGCGAAAACAATTTTTATCTTGGAACTCTAATTTCGCTTCCAAGAAACAAAGCATTTAAAAACAACTTATTAGTACCATACCAAGCACCTCTAAAATTAGGATTGTCTGCAAACATAATAGCTCTACCTCTACCAATTGGACTTACCAATAAAGAGGCTGATGGTTTTATAAAATTTTCTAAATTGTTTTTTGATACAAATCCATCTATATGAGGGTTTTTAGTATATTTTGCAACAGTAGCATAAGCACTTTTACTTGGCGCTAAAAAGACCATATTGTTTTTATACACTGGTAATTTTGAATTTGTATATCCAAAACCTAAAGGATGGGTAAGGTCTACATCAACCTGAAAAATTACACCTCCTACTCTTTCTCTTCCTGAGTTCTCTGAAGCATCTACATAAGGTAATCTTTCTACAGTTTTTTCATTTTTTGACTTTGGCTTTTTAGTTAATTGTTCTTTTACCAATTTCCTATCAACCAACCATTTAGAGCCTCCTGCAATTGTAATGAGTGTATTTCCTTTAGCTGTCCAATCTTTTAATTTGTTTCTCTGCAAAGAATCTAATTGATTGTAATTTCCAGAAACCATCACTAAAGTATTGTATTTGTCTAGGTTTGCTCTGTTATAACTAGCCATTCGTATTTTGGTAATTGGCATATGTACTCTTGTATCTAATAAATGCCAAACTTCTCCAGCTTCGTAAGAATTCACACCTTCGCCTATAAACATAGCAACTTTAGGCTGCTCTAAAACTCTAAAGTTATTACTTCCTAAATCAATGCCTTGTAAACTAAAACCAGTGTTAGCTGAAAAAACAGGAATATTGAATTTTTCTTGAGCTGTTTTTATAATTTTAAAAACCACATCACTTTTGTGTTTTTGTTTGCTCACTGGAATCAATAAGCTTCCATAATTAAAATTTTGTTTTCCCTGAGATGTATTTAATGAAAATGGCTTAAATGCACTTGCCACTTTTAATCCTTTAGACTGTAAAAAGTATAATGCTGCAGGTGTGTTATAATCATCCCAATCTAAAATATACGCATAGTCAGTTTTACCAATTTCATTAGGATTCACCATATTTTCTGTTGATGTAACCTCATCACCCAAATCTACAGACTTTACACCTTTATACTTGATGTTGTAAAAATTGGGAACACTCCAAGCTGAAGCATCATAAAAAACACTATCTCTATATTTTTCATAAGTTTCAAACATAGTTTGCACCATTCTATGCTGAGGCTGCTTTAGAGGGACTGTATATGTATCACCCTTTTTGTATACTTTAATTTTATGTGTTAACAATTGATCTACAAAAGCTTTTTCTCTATTCTTATCAAATTCTTCTTGAAACTCATAGCCAGCAAAACCAGATTTTGCTTTTTTAGTTACAGCAGATTTAAAAAAGTTTTGCTGATATTTTCTTAAAAAACCTTTGTTTTCAACAGCAGCTTTTATTGTTGCAAAAGTTGATATATATTGATTTCTAATAGTAAAAGGAAATGTAATTTTTCCATAATCTGTGTCTTGAACATGACCTCTAGAACTTGCTTGTTCAAACAACAATGCCAAACCACCTTGTAAATCTGGATACGAAGATCCATACCCTGGATAAGTTCCATCAAAAGACTCTTTAGTGTAATATAAGGAACCAACTTTATCTAAAGCATTCGCAAAATAAGGTGCAAATAAATTGTTTAAATCTTCATAATTTTCTTTTGGCATTATTGGATCCCAAGAACCTATTGGTTTCATTGGCTCAAAAAAGTGATTACTATTGGTGCCCATTTCATGAAAATCGGTAACCACATTTGGATACCAAGAATGCATCCATTTTAATTTTCCTTGACTTTCTGGATGCACAGCCAATAGCCAATCTCTATTCAAGTCAAACCAGTAATGATTCGTTCTTCCTCTTGGCCAAGCCTCATTATGTTCTGCATCAATATTATCTGACACTAAGTTTTTTGCTTGGTATTGATTCGCCCATTGCGTGTGTCTATCTCTTCCATCAGGATTGATTGTAGGATCTATAAAAATTACAGATTTTTCTAAATAATTTAAAACCTCTTCACTATTTGAAGCTACTAAAGTATAAGCAGTTAACAAAGCAGCTTCTGAACTAGAAGGCTCATTACCATGAACATTATATCCTAATTGAATTATTACAGGAACATCATCGTAGTTTTTTGCATTTGCTTCTGTATTTACAAAAGCCAAATGTTGCTCTTTTATAGTTGCTAAATTCTGTAAATTTTTAGGTGATGAAACAGCAAACATCACAAGCTTTCTTTTTTCGTGTGTTTTACCATAAATATCTATGGATGCTCTATCAGAAATTGCTGCTAATTTTGTTAAATAGGCAACTATTAAATCATGTCTTGTGTGATGCTCTCCTATCTTGTAACCCAAAAATGCTTCTGGAGTTGGAATAGCTGCATCAAAAGGAGCTTTATCTTTAAAATAATAATCTTGAGCTGTTAGTGTCTGCCCAATTGTGAAGACAAAAATAAACGTAAAAAAGTACTTTAAAAATTTCATTGGATTTACTTTAGTTAGTTGCACTAAAATAATGATAAAATAGAAACTATAGATTTTATTTAACATTCAAAATATTATACTAATTTTGAATATATTCCTAATTTATGAAAAATAAGCCATTAATCAGTAAATCGTTAGAAGACTTTTATAACAAAGCATCAGAAGAAACCAGACTTGAAAAAGGGATGGGGATTTTTGAATTTGAACGTATTAAAGAATTGATTGAACTGCATATTTCTAAACCTAATGCTACAATAATAGATGTTGGTGGAGTAACAGGAAAATACAGTGAATGGTTAGCCAAAAAAAACCATACAGTTCATTTAATAGAACCTGTTACCAAACACCTAAAACTTGCAGAAAAAAGAGCAAAAAAATTAAAAAACCCTTTTACGATTACTAAAGGTATTGCCCAACAATTACCTTATAAAAGTGATAGTGCAGACTTAGTAATTTTACATGGACCTTTATATCATTTACAAAAAAGAGAATATAGAGTTGCAGCAATTTTAGAAGCTAAAAGAGTATTAAAAAAAGGCGGAATTATTTTAGGTTTTGCTATTAATGCAACTGCATCTACTGTTGTGGGTTTATTAAATGATATGATTCACACTCCTTCTTTTTATAAAATGTGTGAAAAGGAATTAACAACAGGAATTCATGATGCTCCAAAAGATTTTCCTTTTTTGCTAGCAGATGCTTTTTATCATAGACCAGAAGAATTAAAAACCGAGTTTTCTGAAAACAATTTAGAATTCATAAAGCTTTTTGCTGTTGAAGGAATGATTTGGTTAGACAGTCAATATTTTGCAAACATGTTAGATAAAAAGAAATCGAAGAACTTAAAAGCGCTACAAAAGCTTACTGAAAATGATGAGTACTTGCTACCTTTTAGCCCACATATGATGATTGCCGTTCGAAAGTAAATAGTTTATTTATCTTCTAAAAAATCAATATAACTCATGGTTATAGTTTTTTCTTTTTTTTCAATTAAAGTAATACTAACAGTTTCTACTAAATTGCGTTTCATTTTAGGAGTAACTTCTGGAGTTCCTAAAGAATCATTTTTATGAAAAGCTAAAATGTTTTCTTTGGTATAAACATCGTTTTCTTGCAACCAATTAGCAAACCAGTTTTTTCTTAACTGTTTCATATCCTCAGTATACAAGGTTGATGAAGACCATATTTTTGGTTCTTGAGGCAATTCTGTAAAATGTTTTTTGACTCCATCCCAAACCAACTCGAAGGTTTTTAAACTTTGATTCCAATCCACTATAACTATTGTAAAAGGTTCAATATTATTTAATCCTAATCGATTTATATATGCAACAGCATCATTAGCTCCTAAAATATTTTTTACAATAAGACCTCTACTCATAGCATAAGGTAAATTTCTTTTATGCTTTACAAACCCTCCATTCAACAAACAAACCACTCTGTTTTTTTTGCTTTTCCCTATCCAAGTACCTCCTGCAACTTCATCTTTTGGATACGTAACTTCTACTCCATTTTCAATATAAACTTCAGGAGGAAGCGTTTTTCTTAGCGGTGTTTCATCTCTATTAGAAGTTAATAAAAAGTTAGAATTATCTAGAGGTAAATACGTAACAGTACACATTTTAGGAAGTTTAAAAACAAGTTGCAAGTTACGAAATCGTTTGATTAAAATTTGGTAACTTTGTTATTGAAAAATAATTGATTAAATATTTAAAAAAACACAAATGGCAAGAGGATTTTTTAACGTTCCAGATGCAATAAACGAACCTGTAAAAGGATACGCACCTGGATCTCCAGAAAGAGAAGAATTATTAGCAACTTATAAAAAAATGTATAATGAAACTGTTGATGTACCTATGTATATTAATGGTAAAGAAGTGAGAACTGGAAATACTAAAAACATAACACCTCCTCATGATCATAAACATGTTATAGGGCAATATCATACAGCAGATAAAAGCCATGTAGATGAAGCAATTTCTACTGCGTTAGCTGCTAGACAAGCTTGGTCTTCTGTTTCTTGGATGGAAAGAGCCACTATTTTCTTAAAAGCTGCTGAATTATTAGCAGGCCCATATAGAGCAAGAATGAATGCTGCAACTATGCTTGGGCAGTCTAAAAATGTACATCAAGCTGAAATTGATGCTGCTTGTGAAATGATAGATTTCTTTAGATTTAATGTACAATACATGACAGATATTTTTAAAGATCAACCAATATCTAGTCCAGGAATCTGGAACAGAGTTGAGTACAGACCTTTAGAAGGATTTGTTTATGCAATTACACCTTTTAACTTTACTGCAATTGCAGCAAACTTACCTGCAGCAGCAGCCTTAATGGGTAATGTTGTGGTATGGAAACCTTCTGATCATCAAGCTTATTCTGCACAAGTAATTGTAGATTTATTTAAAGAAGCTGGATTACCTGATGGTGTGATAAATGTAGTTTATGGAGATCCTGTAATGATTTCTGATACAGTATTAGCATCTCCAGATTTTTCTGGATTACACTTTACAGGTTCTACCAATGTTTTTAAAAGTCTTTGGAAACAAATTGGTAACAATATAGACAACTACAAAACCTACCCAAGAATTGTTGGTGAAACTGGTGGTAAAGATTTTATTTGGGCACACAATTCAGCAAATCCTTTACAAATAGCAACAGCTATGACAAGAGGTGCTTTTGAATACCAAGGTCAAAAATGTTCTGCAGCTTCACGTGCTTACATCCCTACTTCTTTATGGGCGGATGTAAGATCTCACTTAGAAAAACAAGTTGCTGAATTAAAAATGGGTACTCCAGAAGATCCTGATAATTTTGTAAACGCAGTAATTCACGAAGGTTCTTTTGATAAAATTGCCAAGTATATTGATGCAGCTAAAGCTGATGACAATGCAGAGGTAATAATAGGTGGAAATTACGATAAATCTGAAGGGTACTTTATTGAGCCAACTGTAATTTTAGCAAAATCTCCTACTTTTTCTACAATGACAACTGAGTTATTTGGCCCAGTTATTACTGTGTACGTTTATGAAGATGCTGAGTGGGAAAATTCTTTAAAATTAGTTGATGAGTCTACAGAATATGCCTTAACAGGTGCTATTTTCTCTACAGATAGATATATGGTTGAAACAGCTTCTAAAGCTTTAGAAAATGCTGCTGGAAATTTCTATATTAATGACAAACCAACAGGTGCTGTTGTAGGTCAGCAACCATTTGGAGGAGCAAGAGCTTCTGGTACAAATGATAAAGCTGGTTCTGCACAAAATTTATTAAGATGGACATCTGTTAGATTGATAAAAGAAACTTTTGTTACTCCACAAGATTACAAATATCCTTTTTTAGGATAAGAATACATTGCTTAAAAAAAGCCTTATCAAAATTGATGAGGCTTTTTTTATGCTTTAAAATTAATATTAATTTACAGTAAAAGACCATATTTGACCTATTGATTTTGCTCCTGCATTATCAATTACATTTACTTTCCAGAAATACGTTTTACCTGACACTACATTTACAGCATAGTTTTCTGAAGCAACTGCATCATCTATTAAATCAGGGTTTGCATCCTCACCAAAAAATAACTCGAAAGTCAAGGTATCATTTGTATTTGGGTCTGCACTATTCCAAGTTAAATTTAAAGCACCACTTGCAACAACAGCATTATTGTTTGGTGTTAGTAATTGCGATGTAAAAGGTACATAGTTTTGCGAACCATCACCTTTTGTATAAAAAGCAAAAACTTCTGATGAGCTTCCTAAATTGTTATCTACATCTAAGGCATCTACTTTCCAGTAATACGCAGTTTCTTTTTCTAAAGTAATTTCTATTTGGCTTCCTGTTACAGTTCTATTTTCTACAACGTCTGTTAATGCTCTGTCTTTAGCAATAATTAAACTGTATTCTATATCGTTATTTTCTGGATCTACAGCATCTGTCCAATTAAATGCAATTGTATTGTCTATGCACAATAAATTAGCTGATGGAAAAACAAGCTCTACTGTGCTAGGTGCTTGATTCGCTTTTTTAGAGCATTGTACAAATAAAAAACAAACACTTATAAAAAATATTTTTAAAGCTTCTTTTTTCATCGTTTTAATATTTTTAGAGGTTTTGTATTTGCAATAGATAGTTTTAGAATATAAATACCTTTTGCAAATACACTAAAAGGAATTCGTAAAATATCTTCATCTTTTTTAAATTCATTCTTTAAGATCAATTTGCCATTAATATCAAAAATTATGGCTTCAATTTTATCTTTTTTAATATCAAAAGGCAATTGCACCTCTATAAAATCAGTTATTGGATTTTGTTTTAACAATAAACCTCCAATACTTTTTAAATAAGACCCTTCGCATTCTTTAGCTGTTTTTACTTCTAGTTTTCCTGAACCAATAATATTTACATCAAACTCATTTTCGCTAGAAACTGCAATAAGTTCTTCATTAAAATATACGTTATAAGGAGCTGTACCTTCATCAATAGAAAAAGAATACATACTTGATGATTTTGCTGCTATTAATTTTAATGAAATTGGTAGTGCTTCTTCTATAGTAACTTGAAAACAATTGGTGATATTCAAGTCTGTTGTTGTAATACAGATTTCATAATCTCCAGGAGCTACGTCAAAAAGGTTAAAATTACTAGCATTGAATGTTTGATTTACATTTGTTGATGGGCCAGTAATGGTTAACTGTCTTGAGAAACTATCTTGCTTGTTTTGAATTTGAATCACTCCATCATTTTCATCTACACAACTTTCTGAAGTGGTAAGTATTGAATACCCATCTATTTCTGCAACATTTATGGTATAATCTTCAGTTTCACCCCATTCTGTAAGATGATCTGCATCACAAGCACCAATTCCAAAACCTGCTGAAGGATCATCATACTCTATAATCACTCGCATTTTTGTTTGTCCAAATCTAGCATCACTTGGAACAGTTATATCAAAAGTTCTAGTTCCAACATCGCTTAATTCTGTCCCTAAATCGTAGCGTTCTGTGTTATTATCGAACTCAAAATCTTGATTCCAATCGATAAAAACATAACAATGGTCTTGAAAACCTGCTGTATTTAAAGTAACACTAATTTGTTTAGTATCACCTCTTAAAACAGTTGCAGATAGATTTGTAAAATCTTCATAACCATCAATTAAATCATTACCAGAATCGTTATTGATGC
>CAXBAC010000062.1:0-10203 GCA_963973485.1 uncultured Polaribacter sp.
AACTCCATGATCATCTATGCAATTTACAGAAGTAACTGGAGAGGTTTCAGTTAAACCATAACCTTCCATAATTGGCATTCCTGCTGCTGCAAAAATTCTTGTTAACCTAGGCTGTAAAGCAGAGGCTCCAGAAACCATCAATTTTAATTCGCCTCCTAAAGCAGCTTGCCATTTAGAAAATATAAGTTTACGAGCTATGCCCAATTGTTTTTCATACCACCAGCCATTTGCTCCATAAGGTTCATAACGTAAACCTAGGTTTACTGCCCAGAAAAATAACTTCTTTTTAACACCAGATAAATCAGCTCCCTTAAGAATAATTTTATCGTAGATTTTTTCGTATAAACGAGGCACAGCTGTCATTACATTTGGCTTTATTTCCTGTGCGTTTTCTGTAAGTTTTTCTAAACTTTCTGCAAAGTAAATCTCTGTTCCACAATATTGATATAAGTATAATATCATGCGCTCAAATACATGACAAACAGGTAAAAAACTTAAAGCTTTATCATTCCCTTTTTCTAAAGGAACTCTTTCTTCACTAGTTAAAACATTAGAAACAATATTATTGTGTGAAAGCATTACACCTTTTGGCTTACCTGTTGTACCTGATGTATAAATTAAAGTAGCTAAATCACCTGGTTTTACTTCTTGTTTTCTTGCTTCAACTTCTGGTTGGTTACTTTTGTCTTTACCAAGCTCTAAAACTTCTTTCCAGTTTTTTTCACCTTTAATATCATCAAAAGTGTACACCTCTTTAAGGTTAGTATTTCCTTTGATTTGGTTTAACTTTTCTATAATTGTACTATCTGATACAAAACAATAAGTAGCTTCAGAATGATTTAAAACGTATTCATAATCTTCTTTTGAAATTGTAGGATAAATAGGTACAGTTTGAGCACCAATTTGAAGGGAACCAATATCGCAAATATTCCATTCTGTTCTATTTGTGGTGGAAATAATTGCTATTTTTTCATTAGGTTTAATACCTAATTTTAATAGCCCTCTACTAAATTGATTTGACTTGTCTACATATTCTTGGCTGGAAATAGAATCCCATTTTCCATTGTATTTTGTGGTAAATGCTTTTTTAAGATTGTACTTTTCTAATTGGTAATAAGGAAAATCGAATAACCTTGTAATTTCTGTTGGCATAGAGTATGTTTTGTAGTATTGCAAAATAGTAAAATATCGTTAATTTCACAAATACTTATTGGTAATTACTTAAGGTGATGAATTGTATATTTTTTGATATAAATCTTTGTATTTTTCTTTAATTATTTTCCTTTTCATTTTTAATGTAGGTGTCAATAAACCTTCTTCTACTGTCCAATTATTTGGCGTAATTTCAAACTTTTTAATTTTTTCCCAATTTCCAAAATGTTGGTTGTAGAAATCTATTTCTTGTTGAATTCTGGCTATAACTCGTTGATCTGTAGTTAAATTTTCTATATGATAATTTTTACGCTTTGCCCATTCTTCAATAAACTCAAAATTAGGTTGAATTAAAGCTGCAGGCATTTTTTGACCTTCTCCAATAACCATAATTTGCTCTATAAAACGAGATTGTTTCAATTCGCTCTCTAAAGCAGCTGGAGCTATATATTTGCCTCCAGAAGTTTTAAACATTTCTTTTTTTCTATCGGTTATTGATAAAAATCCATCTTTATCAATTTCTCCAATATCACCTGTATGTAAAAAGCCGTTTACAATAGTTTCTGCTGTAAGTGCTTCATTTTTATAATAGCCTAACATAATATTATCTCCTTTCATGAGAATTTCACCATCTTCAGCTATTTTAATAGTGATGCCTTCTAATGGTTTTCCTACGGAACCTATTTTTAAGCCGTTGTTTCTAACATCGTTTAACGTTCCTCCAGGAGAAGACTCTGTCATTCCATATCCTTCAAAAACTGGAATTCCAGCTGCTGTGAAAACACGAATTAAGCGAGGTTGCAAAGGAGCGCTTCCAGCAATCATAAATTGCAATTCACCACCTAAAGCTTCTTGCCATTTTTTAAAGATGATTTTTTGAGCGATATTTAATTTAAAGTGATAAAACCTTCCGTTTTTATGATAAGCTTCATACTTTTCAGCTAGAGCTAATGCCCAAAAAAATAAACGCTTTTTCAAACCTGTTAATTGACTTCCTTTATCAACAATTTTATCAAAAATCTTTTCTAATAAACGAGGCACAATAGCTAAATAATGTGGTTTTACTTCTCTTATAGTATCACCAATTTGTTCTATACTTTCTGCAAAATATACCTGAAACCCCTTGTAAATATTATAGTATGAGGCTGTTCTTTCAAAAATATGAGAAATAGGGAGGTAGCTAATAATCCTTAAGTTTTCTTTAGATAAGTTTAATCTTTTAGAAGTTTTAAAAACAGTGGATACAATGTTTTTATGTGATAACATGACACCTTTGGGAGTTCCAGTTGTGCCAGAAGTATAGATAATTGTAGCCAAATCGTTTGGCTTTATTTCATTCTTTAAAGCTGTTATTTCTGATGAATAATCTTTAGTATTTCCAAGATTTAAAAAACTATTCCAACTATAATTAGTTTGTAAATCTTCTAAAGAGAAAATATTTTTTAATTGTGTTTTTGAAACAACTGCTTTTACTTTTTCGTACAATTCGTTATTAGAAACAAAACAATATTTAGCATCAGAATGATTTAAAATATAGGCATAATCTTTTTCTGAAAGTGTAGCATATAGAGGTACATTTTGTGCACCAATTTGTAGAATTCCAATATCTAAAATATGCCAATTAGGATTGTTATTTTCTGCAATTACTGCAATTTTATCATTAGGTTTTATATCTAAAGAAAGTAAAGCAGCACTTACTTTGTTGGCATCATCAATAAATTGAGTTGTAGAAATAGATCGCCAAACATCATCTTTTTTAAAATTAAAACATTTTTCTTGAGGCAGGTTTTCAAGTTGATGATAGGCAAAATCAAAAATACGTGTAATCTTATCAGACATTATAGATTATTTTCCTGACAAGTTACTGAAATGTTTTAAATTATTTCTATTAAGATTCTTCCATAGAATGATATACAGAATTTACATCATCATCTTCTTCTAATTTTTCTAAAAGCTTTTCTACGTCTGCTTTTTGGTCGTCATTTAAGCTTACAGTAGTTGTAGGAATTCTTTCAAAACCAGATGATAATATTTCTATATTATTTTCTTCAAAGTAGGTTTGTAAGGCACCAAATTGTTCAAAAGGAGCATAGATAATTACACCTTCTTCATCATCAAAAACTTCTTCTACTTCAAAGTCAATCAACTCTAATTCAAGTTCTTCCATATCCATTGTAATATCTTCCTTTTTAATGGTGAAATTACAAGTATGGTCAAACATAAAAGAAACTGAGCCAGAAGTTCCTAAATTTCCATCACATTTATTAAAAGCTGCTCTTACATTTGCAACTGTTCTGTTATTATTATCTGTTGCAGTTTCTATTAAAACAGCAATTCCATGAGGTGCATAACCTTCAAAAAGCACTTCTTTATAGTCTGCAGTATCTTTATCTGAAGCTTTTTTAATGGCACGTTCTACATTGTCTTTAGGCATGTTTGCTGCCTTTGCATTTTGTATAACTGCTCTTAAACGTGAGTTTGTATCTGGGTTTGGGCCACCTTCTTTTACAGCCATAACAATATCTTTACCAATTCTGGTAAACGTTTTTGCCATTGCTGACCAGCGCTTCATTTTTCTTGCTTTCCTAAACTCAAATGCTCTACCCATTTCTGTGATTTGTTTTAATTTAAATGTACACAAATGTAAAAAACACGATGGTTATCTACAATTATAATTTCATTTAAACTCTATAAATTATTTTATAAGTTGATATGCTTGTTTTGCAATTTCTATTTCTTCATTTGTAGGAATTACCAAAACTTTTACTTTAGATGTTTTTGATTGTATTTCTCTAAGTTCTTTAGCTCGAATATTATTTTTTTCATCATCTAATTGAATGCCTAAAAAGTCTAATTTAGTACAAGCTAGTTTGCGCATTAAGACTGAGTTTTCTCCAATTCCTGCAGTAAAAACAATAGCATCTAATCCGTTTAAAATAGCAGCATAAGATCCTATAAATTTTTTAATTCTGTGTGCAGCTATTTCTAAAGCATTTTTGCATTCTAAATTTCCACTTTCTGCTTGTTCAGTTATTTCTCTTAGATCTGAAAACCCTGTAAGGCCTAGCATTCCAGATTCTTTGTTTAATATATTCGCTACTTCATCTACAGTTTTGTTGAGTTTTTTCATCAAAAAGAAAATTACAGATTGATCAATATCTCCAGCTCTTGTGCCCATAACCAAGCCATTTGCAGGTCCAAAACCTAATGAATGCTCAACACTTTTTCCATTTTGAACTGCAGTCATAGAACAGCCATTTCCTAAGTGAATGGTAATAATGTTCTTGGCTTTTTCTTTACCTAAGTGTTCGATTGCTTTTTCTGAAACATATTTATGACTAGTTCCATGAAAACCATAAGCTCTAATATGATTCTCTTTTAAATATTTATTTTCAATGGCATATTGATAGGCAACTTTTGGCATGGTTTGATGAAAAGCAGTATCAAAAATTGCAATTTGTTTTGTGTTTTTAAATATGGTTTCTGCAATTTCTATACCTGTTAAATTTGCTGGATTGTGTAGAGGAGCAAGATCAAAAAGTTCACAAATATTGTTTTTTACATCTTGATTTACAATTGTTGTTTTACTAAACTTACTTCCTCCATGAACGACTCTGTGTCCTACAGCTAAAATTTCATCAACAGTATTTATAACTCCAATTTTTGAATCTAGTAATGTTTTTGCTATTTTTTGTAATCCTATTTCATGATTTAAAATAGGTAATGTTTCTGTAAACTTTTCACTTCCTTTTTCATGTGTAAAAATGGCATCTTCCATACCAATTCTTTCAATCAAACCAACACATTTTACTTTTTGTGAAGGCATTTTTATTACTTGATATTTTAATGATGAAGAGCCTGCATTTAAAACTAATATATTCATATTATCCTTGTTCTGCTTGAATTGCGGTTAATAAAACTGTATTAAAAATATCGTCTACAGTACAGCCTCTACTTAAATCGTTAACTGGTTTGTTAAGACCTTGTAACATTGGGCCAATGGCTAAAGCTCCTGTTTCTCTTTGAATGGCTTTATACGTATTGTTTCCTGTATTTAAATCTGGGAAAATTAATACGGAAGCTTGGCCTGCAACTTTAGAATTAGGCAATTTTGTTTTTGCAACAGACATGTCTACAGCTGCATCATATTGTATTGGACCTTCAATTTTTAAATCAGGATTTTTTGCTTTTACAAGCTCTGTAGCTTTTCTTACTTTTTCTACTTCTTCACCTTTTCCTGAACTTCCAGAAGAATAAGAAAGCATGGCTACTTTTGCTTCTATACCAAAAGCTTCTGCAGATTGTGCAGAAGAAATTGCAATCTCTGCCAGTTGTTCTGCATTAGGATTCGGATTTACAGCACAATCTCCCATAACAGAAACTCTGTCTGATAAACACATAAAAAAAACACTCGAAACTACAGAAACCCCAGGTTTAGTTTTAATGATTTGTAAAGCGGGTTTTATAGTATGCATGGTTGTGTGAATTGCCCCAGAAACCATTCCATCTGCAAGACCGTTTAAAATCATTAATGTGCCATAATATGAAACATCTTTTGTTAAATCGTTAGCAGTGGTTTCTGTCATGCCTTTGTGCTTTCTAGCTTCGTAAAGCGTTTTACCAAAAGCTTCATTATGAATTGAGTTTTCTGGATTTAAGATGTTTAATTTATCCAAATCAATCTGAATGCCTAATTGATCGCATTTTGCTTGTATTTCTCCTTGATCGCCTAATAAAGTTAAATCAACAATATTTAATAACTGTAAACGTGCTGCAGCTCTAATAATTCGTTCATCATTTCCTTCAGGTAACACAATATGTTTTTTGTGTGCTCTTGCTTTTTGCAGCAAATTGTACTGAAACATACTTGGTGTTAGTTTATCAGATTGAAAAGACGTAAGGCTATTTGTTAGGCTTTCTACATTTATATATTTATCAAAAGTATCTAAAGCAAGCAGAATTTTTTTACTGTTGGTTGCGTAAATTTTTGGCTTAACAGCACCAATTTTGTTTGATATACCAAAAGTTCCACCATCAACAGAAATAATAGGAATAGTTGATTGTACACCTTTTATTAGTTTAATGATTGAATCTTCTGGAATTAAACCACCTGTTAATACAATACCTGAAATTCTTGGGTAATTTTTTGATGCGTTTGCTTGTAATGCGCCTAAAATTATATCTGCTCTATCTCCAGGAGTAATAACTAGTGTGTTTTCTTTTAAGTGTGTTAAATAGTTTCTTAACTGCATTGCACCAGTGCTAA
This sequence comes from uncultured Polaribacter sp., assembly GCA_963973485.1. Taxonomy (GTDB): domain Bacteria; phylum Bacteroidota; class Bacteroidia; order Flavobacteriales; family Flavobacteriaceae; genus Polaribacter. The sequence continues at coordinate 6,419 of CAXBAC010000062.1, forward strand.
AACTACCTATGGCATTATTTAAAAACTGCTCTCCAAAAAGTATTTTTCCATCAAGTTCTTCAACAACTTCCTTTACAGTAGGGTAAGCAAGAAAATGTACTTTAGGAACTACATCTAAATGAATTTTTTTAGGTATAATTTTTTGTAACTCTTTTTTAATAAAATCCAGTTCATCAGCTTCAATTTTATTTGCAATTACACCAATAACATCTACTTCTTTATTGATAAAAGAAGCATAGGTAATTTGCATGGTGTTTATAAAATCTTTCTTTTTCTTATCATTACCTGCACCAACAATTAAAACCGGAATTCCTAAATTTTTAGCAATCATAAGGTTTACATCTATTTCTGTAAAACCACCTTCACCAGAAAAATCGGTACCTTCTACTAAAACGTAATCAAACTTTTGTTCTAGTTTTTTATACTTTTTAATAACGTTATGAATAATTTCTTCAGTTTTGCCTTCACTTAATAATTCAACAACTTCACTTTGTTCGTAAGCATAGCAGTCTTCATATTTTATATCTAAATTAAAAAACTGAATTGCTGTATTTGTATGATTGTCAAAAGTGTCATTTTTACCTTTATTGATGATGGGTCTAAAGTATCCTACTTTTGCAGATCTTGTTAACATCATTCTTAAAAGACCTAGTGATATCAAAGATTTTCCACTGTTTGACTCTATTGTAGTTACGTATATTGCTTTGCTCATTGTAGTTTAAATTCTATTGCAAAAATAAGGCATAAAAAAATGACCAAATCTGATTTTGGTCATTATTAAAATTTTTAACTAATACTGATGATAAAACCTAACTCTATTTCCTTTTTTTAGTTTTGCTTTTGTTTTATTATGGATTTCTTCAAAAGTTTTTAAATCAGTAAACTTACAAATACCATAAGAGTAATGATACTTTAAGAGTTCTAAATCTTTTTCAGTAAATTGTTTATTACTTTTATTACAAACAGAAAACATACTTTTACAGGGAAGTTTATTTGTTTTATAGAATCTGCCTAAGGTTTGATAAAAGTTTTGTAAAATATAATTCGCATGTATTTCTTTAGGAAACTGCTTATATTTTAAAAGGTTGACTTCAAGTGCTGTATCATAAATTCTATTTCTGTTCCATGAAATGTAATAATCGATGTAATTATTATTATTAATTTTCGAAGTATATTGTATGGGGTTTTCATCTTTAATCTGATAAATAACATAATTAGCATCTTTAGCCTCTTTAACAAAAGAAATGTTAAGTGAATCAATTTTTTCTGAGAGTGAAGTAGCTGCTTTAAAAACAACATCTTTGTAATAACTATCTAGAGAACTTGCAAAGTAAATTTTTATGGGCCTGTTCCACAAACGCATATATTCTTTTTGTCTGGAAGCTGATTCTTTATTACTGTATTTCCTATAAACAATATCTTTATAAATTTCTAAAAAGGTAGAATCCTTTTCTTCATAAGGTACAGAAACTCTGTTTAAATACGCTTTATCTTCAATTAAAATAAGTGTATCATTTTTATAAACTTGATATTTACCTTTAGTGAATACTATTTTTTTATCTGGAAACTTATTTTTATACTCTGCTAATTTTAAATAGGATCTTCTGTGCGATTTAATTTCAGTATTTTGGGCTACTGAACTAAAGGAAATTGATAGTATTAATACTAAAATAAATAAGGTTTTCTGTTTCATAGCAATTTTGATTTTTAAACCTGTAAAACTCCCATATTGAATTGTTTTTCAATAGGAGCGTGGTTTGCAGCTTCAATTCCCATAGAAATCCAAGTTCTGGTGTCTAAAGGATTAATTACTGCATCTGTCCAAATTCTTGCAGCAGCATAATAAGGAGAAATTTGTTTATCGTATCTCGATTTAATTTCTTTAAACAATTCAGCTTCTTTTTCTGGCGTAATTTCTTCACCTTTCTTTTTAAGAGATGCAGTTTCTATTTGTAACAAAACTTTTGCAGCAGAATTACCACTCATAACAGCCAATTCTGCACTTGGCCAAGCAGCAATTAATCTAGGGTCGTAAGCTTTACCACACATTGCATAATTACCTGCTCCATAAGAGTTACCAATAACAATCGTAAATTTTGGAACTACAGAATTACTCACAGCATTTACCATTTTTGCGCCATCTTTAATAATTCCTCCATGTTCAGATTTAGAGCCAACCATAAAACCAGTTACGTCTTGTAAGAAAACTAAAGGAATTTTTTTCTGATTGCAGTTGGCTATAAAACGTGTAGCTTTATCAGCAGAATCATTATAAATTACCCCTCCAAATTGCATTTCTGTAGGTTTCGTTTTTGATGAAGTTGTTTTAACCAATTTACGTTGATTCGCAACAATACCAACTGCCCAACCATCAATTCTAGCATAACCAGTTAGAATGGTTTGTCCATAACCTTCTTTATATTGTTCAAATTCAGATTTATCTACCAAACGTTTTATGATTTCTAACATATCATATTGTGCGTTTCTCTCTTTTGGAAGGATTCCAAAAATATCATCAGGATTTTCTTTTGGTTCAAAAGCTTCTGTTTTACTAAAGCCAGCTTTATCATAATCACCAATTTTATCAACTATAAATCTTATTTTATCTAATGCATCTTTGTCGTCTTTAGCTTTATAATCTGTAACTCCAGAAACTTCACAATGCGTTGTTGCACCACCAAGTGTTTCATTGTCTATGTGCTCTCCAATAGCTGCTTTAACTAAGTAGCTGCCAGCTAAAAATATACTCGCAGTTTTGTCTACAATAAGCGCTTCATCACTCATAATAGGTAAGTAAGCTCCACCTGCAACACAGCTACCCATAACTGCAGAAATTTGAGTAATTCCCATAGAACTCATTACAGCGTTATTTCTAAAAATTCTTCCAAAATGCTCTTTATCAGGAAAAATTTCATCTTGCATTGGCAAATAAACACCTGCTGAATCTACCAAGTAAATTATTGGTAATTTATTTTCTATTGATATTTCTTGTGCTCGTAAATTCTTTTTTCCTGTAATTGGAAACCAAGCTCCAGCTTTTACAGTGGCATCGTTTGCAACAACAATACATTGTTTTCCTTTAATGTAACCCATTTTTACAACTACGCCTCCAGAAGGGCATCCTCCATGTTCTGCATACATATCTTCTCCTGCAAATGCGCCTATTTCAATCGATTTCGTACCTTTATCTAAAAGATAATCAACTCTTTCACGAGCAGTCATTTTTCCTTTTTGATGTAGTTTGTCAATTCTTTTTTGACCACCACCTAATTTTACTTTTGCAAAACGATTTTTTAAATCGGATACTAATAATTTGTTATAGTCTTCGTTTTTGTTGAAGTTGATATCCATGAATGTCTTTGTTTTATTGTGTAAAAATAAAATTTTTTAGCTATATTTTTGTATGATATTGTCTACCGTTTTTGAAATATCATTGTATTTATTTTTTTTCTGTAAACGAGTTGGAGCAGCAACTCTCTCAAAGCAGTCTTTAACAGCACAAGTTTCGCAAGTTATACCAACTTGTCGTTTTGTAAATGTAGTTTCATTTAAAAATTTAATTTTCTTTTTTAGATGATTAGAAACTAAAATGCCAATACTTACACTTCTGCTAATATCTTTTTTAAATGGATCTTGAGCAGCAGAAGAGAGCACTAAATATTCATTTTTTTGATTTTCATATGATGAAATCTGTACTCCAAAAGTTGACCTATTTTTTTTAGAATTTTCTAAATCTTTAATTGTTTCTATAGTTCCAACTCCAGCAGCATGTAGAACACTTGTTC
>CAXBAC010000063.1:0-10152 GCA_963973485.1 uncultured Polaribacter sp.
TTCCTGAGTATACCATGCCAGAAACTAGCAATCCTGCAACTACAGAAATTAACTTTATTAATATGGATAATGCTGTGCAATCAGAAATTGCTATCATTAACAATGTAGATTTAACTTTAGGTGATAAAGATTACTATGCAGCTTTAATGGCTAACAACATTCTTGGTGGTGGAGGAACTGCTCGTTTATTTATGAACTTAAGAGAAGATAAAGGGTACACTTATGGCTCTTATTCTAACTTAAGACAAAATAGATATGCAGGTTCTTTTAGAGCAACTGCAAGTGTTAGAAACATGGTTACAGATAGTTCTGTAGTTGAGTTGCAAAAAGAAATTAATAAAATTCGTTACAAAAAAGTAACAGCAGAAGAATTAGAAAACTCTAAAGAACAATATATTGGAGGTTTCGTAATGGATGTTCAAAAACCAAGAACTGTAGCAAACTTTGCTTTAAATATAGAGCGTTACAATTTACCTGAAGATTTTTATGAAAACTACATTAAAAATATACAAGCAGTTACTTTAGATGACGTTCAAAATGCTGCAATTAAGTATTTTAGAGGAGATAGAGCTAGAATTGTAATTACAGGTAAAGGTATTGATGTACTTAAGAATCTTGAAAAAACAGATTACGTAATTAAGTATTTTGATAAAGAAGGAAACCCAACTGTAAAACCACCAATGACACTGCCAATTCCAGAAGGAATGACAGCTGCAGATGTTGTAGATAAATACATTGATGCAATTGGAGGTAAAGAAAAAGTAGATGCTGTAAAAACAACTATGATTGTTTCTAATGCAACTGTACAAGGTACTCCTTTAGTAATGACAGATAAAATTGCTGCTCCTAATAAATCTTCAAAAGTTATTACTGCAATGGGTAATGTTGCACAAAAGATAGTTTTTGATGGAACGAAAGGTTATCAAGAAGTTAGAGGTCAAAAAATGGATATGCAACCAGCTCAGATTGAAGAAGCACAATCTATGATGCTACCTTTTTCAGACATGGCTTACAAAAAAGGAAAATTAGATAGAATTGAACCAATTGATGGTGAAAACTATTTTGTAATTCAATTTAATAATTTAGAAGTTTTCTACGATATGAAAACTGGTTTAAAAGCAAAGGAAGTTAGAACAGTAAAAACTCCAAATGGTGAAGTTAAAGTGCCAACTACTTTTGGCAACTACAAAGCTGTAAATGGAGTATTATTTCCTTATACTATGGGTCAAAAAATGGGTCCTATGGATTTGAATTTTGAAGTAAAAGAAATTAAAGTAAATGAAGGCGTTTCTGACGAAGATTTTAAATAATTTTTTACAACCATAAATTATAAAAGAGTCAAAACAAGTTGTTTTGGCTCTTTTTTATTTTGCCTTGTTTAATAGATAAACACCTAATAAAATCACTAAACCAGCAATTAATTGTAAAATACTTAACTCTTCACCATCTAAAACACCCCAAAAAACAGCTACAATAGGAATTAAATACGTAACTGAAGAAGCAAAAATTGGAGATGCTAAGTGCACCATTTTATTATAAATTACTTTTGCAATACCTGTTCCAAAAACAGATAAAACTACCAAATAACCAAGTGAAATGTTTTGTGAATCAGAAAAAGTTATGGTGCTAAAAAAATCAGTAAAATACAATACTATTAATGCAGGCACAATCAGTAATAAAAAATTACCAGCAACAATACTCAAAGCACTAACATCACTTAAATATTTTTTTACAATATTTACATTTAAAGCATACCCAATAGAAGCTATTACCACTAACAAAGAGAACCAATAGTTCTGATTTGGATTTAAACTAGCGCCTTCTACAATTAATACAACTGTGCCTAGTAAACCAATAGTAATACCAATTAATTGCATTCTTTTAAAAGACACTCCAAATGCAAAAACTCCAAAAAGAAACGTGTTAAAAGGAGTTAATGAGTTTAAAATCGAGGCAATTGCACTATCGATATTACTTACTGCAAAAGCAAAAAGAAAAACAGGAAAAAAAGTACCTAATAAAGCTGTATAAAAGATATACTTATATTGTTTTTTCTGAATCTGTTTTAAACTTTTAAACCCTATTGATACTAAAAAAACACCTGCAATTAGTATTCTCAAAGCACCAACTTGTACTGGAGTTAAATTTACTAGCGCTTTTTTCATCAAAATAAAAGAACTTCCCCAAACTAAAGCTAACGTTATTAAATACAACCATTTTTTCTGGTGATTATTCATATACCTGATTAAATTTTACGCAAAAGTCTGCTATTTATTTAGATACAATTGTATTTATTAATAAATTTGTACAATAACTAAATAATAGTTTCTAATGAAAATTCAAAAAATACTATACTCAGTTGCCATTGCTTGTTTTATTTTAACAGGATGTAAAAATGAACCAAAAGAAGTTAAAACAGAAAAAGTTGCTTTAGCCATTTCTGGGATGACTTGCGAAATAGGTTGTGCAAAAACCATACAATCTAAATTATCAAAAAAAGAAGGTGTTTTAAATGCTAAAGTTATTTTTACAGATAGTATTGCTAACATAGAATTTGACGCCAATACAACTTCTAAACAAGATTTAATTGCTTTTGTTGATGGCATTGCAGGTGGAGAAATGTATAAAGCATCAGAATCAACTGCAACTAAAGCTCATGTTTGTACAGCTGCTTGCAAAGAAAAATGCGAAATGAAAGGCGAAAAAATGGAATGTAAAGAAGATTGTAAAATGGCCTGTTGTAAAGACAAAAAAGCGTAATTCTTATTTTCTTAAAATAAAAAAAAGCAGGCTTAAAGCCTGCTTTTTTTTTATATATCAATTTGTGATTAAGATCTTGTCCATCCTGCACCCCAAGTTGCATAATCTGTACCTGTTGCTGTTGCATCTACAGTTAAAAAATCAGCTTCTGTAAATGTATTTCCTGTATCATTTTTCATATTTACAGACACATCTGTAAAAATCACAGAGTTTACGTATAAATCACCATTTAAAACTCCAGCTCCTGTTGGGTTATCACCTTGGTCTCCATCTAAATCAAAACCTTCAGCAAAACCTTGTAAGGAAACATTTGAAAAGATGCCTTGAGTACCTGCTCTTAAACGGATTGCTTCGTTTGCAGTACCAGAACCTAAACCTACAATAGTTAAATTTGTAATAGTTGGTTTAGAAAAGTATTTTGGATTAGAATTGTTACCAACATCTGTATTGTAACCATCTGCTTCAATTCCTTTATCATGACTAACACCATGCTTAACATAAGCATCTGTAATAGTTCCTGTGTAACCTTCTGTCCAATCAATTGAGTCATCTTGTGCGTTTACAACAGATAAGTTAGATACGTTTACAGTACCTCCAAAAAACTCAACACCATCATCAGAACCTTCAAACATTTGAATATGTTCTACAACAGTTCCATTACCAACTCCGTAAAAAGAAAACCCATTATTTTCTGATTGACCAGAAGCTTTACCTCCTGAATATTCTACTCTTACATAGCGTAAAGTTCCTGAGTTATCATTTGCAATTGAACCTCCATAAGGTAAGTTTCCAATTTCTGATGTTGCAGTTGCATTACCTGTAATTGAATTTACTGGAGCTTTACCTAAAAGAATTAAACCTCCCCAATCACCAGCATTTGGTGTATTTGCATCCGAAGTAAAAATAATAGGCTGAGAAGAAGTACCTTCTGCCATAATTTTACCACCTTGAGCTATAGCTAAATATACATCTGCACCAGTTGCAGCAGCTTCAATTACCATTCCTGCAGGAATAGTTAAAGTAGCACCATCTTCTACAACTGTTGGTCCAGTAAGTTTATAAGTACTTGCTGCGTCTAAAGTTAAATTTGTTGAAATACTTCCAGATAAGCTAATTGCTTGACTTGAGTTACCTGTATTTCCTCCTCCATTGTCGTTTATATTAATAACAATATCAGATGTACCATCTTCTCCACAAGAAGCGAAAAGAGTTGCAGCAATTGTTATTGCTACTAAAATTTTGTTTTTCATTTTTTTAAAGTTTAAGTTAATTTTTTAGTTTATTATTAAAATTTATAATTGAATCCTAAGCTAATGTTACTACCTCTATTGTAACCAGACAATACAATATCTCCTAAAGGAGTACCTTCTCTTACTCTCTCTATTCTTGGGTCTAAAATATTGCTTGCACTAAAGTTGATTTCTATATTCTCTCCAATTTTATTTTTCCAAACAAAATCTAAAGTTGGTACAGACTTTTCTACAATGTTACCTATTTGACCTGAACCTAAAGCATCAATTCTATCAGCAAAATAAGAGAATACTAAGGTTGCAGTTGGTTTGAAGTTTTCCCATTTTGTTGGGCTATAATTTAAGTTTGCATTAATTAAAAAAGGTGATGCTCCTTGCAATTGCTCTGTACTTCTGTTAAATGAAGTAGAAAAAGATTGTCCGTTTACATTTGCATATAAATCTTGTTCTGTATGCATATATGTAAAGTTGAATCCAGCAGATAATTGTGTGTCATCATCTTCATTTGTAATTAAGTTTTTTCTGGCTTCTAGCTCTAAACCTAAAATTGTTGCTTTATCTCCTGTTCTAAAATAACGTTGTACTCCTGTTGCATCACTTGCAATAACTAAGTTTACAGGATCGTTAATTTGCTTTCCAAATGCACTTACAGATAATATTTCATCTCTTGTAACAAACCATTCGTATTTTAAATCGATATTAAAAACTTCTGAGAAAGTTGGGTTATCTAACAAATCTGGGTTACCACCAACTCTTTGTGTTACACCCTCGTAAACAAATGGTGCTACTTCTTTAAATTCTGGTACAGATACTGTTTTACTAAATGTAAAACGTAAATTCTGATTTTCTTCAAGTGCGTATTTTATATTTAATGATGGTAATAAAAACACCTCATCTGCCTTTCTAAATTTAGGGTCATTTGGGTTGATGTTAATTACATCGTAACTAATTTCTTGTTGAAAAGACTCTACACGTAAACCTGGTACAATTGTAAATTTTTCTCCTAAATTAACTACTCCAGAAACTGATGCTCCAAAAACATTTAACAAACCAGCATAGGTGTTTTCATTTGCTCCAGGAAAGTTTGTGGTACCAAATGTAGGATCTAATGCTTTAAACACTTCTGTATTATATACGTTTCCAAAATTTTGGAAGTTGATGATATCATCTAAATTGTTAGGGTCTGAAACTGTTACATTTGGTGTTAAGAAATCATATCCATAACGAATATTTTCGAAATCACGTGTTTTTCTTCTTCCACTAAAACCATAATTTAATGAGAAATTCTCTGAAATTTTTTGTTCTAAATTAATTCTGCTATTAAATTCTGAATCAACAATTTTTTGAAAATATCTCTGATTATCAAAAACAATATTATTAAAGAAAGATGCATTTGTATTTGGATCATTATCTAACGAGAATTGAAAGTTTTCTAAACTCATTCTTCTTCTATCTGGCTCGTGAGAAAATACGTTGTTATAACCAATACCCCAAGTTAATTTAAATCTTGGATCTTCATCTTCTGCACTATAAAAATCGTGCTCACCTGTTAATTGATTTACAAAAATTAAATCTTGGTTAAACTGAACATTCATTTGGTAGAAACCTTCATCTGTATTTAAAATGGCATCTCTATTTTCACCTTGTCCATTAATCCCAAAATAACCTACTTGATCTGATGAACTATTTAAGAACATAGAGGTGTACTTTAATTTATGATCATCATTTATTTTGTATAAAGCATTACCCATTACAGTTGTAGCTGTAGAGTATTCAAATTCTTGAGCTGTTGGATATCTTACTTTAAAAACGTTTGTAAAATCTACTGCTGGCCCTTCTCTATATTCATAACCATTTTTAAAAGATGCTGTAGCATATAAGCTTAAACGAGAATCATCTCCAAAATCAAAAGATTTACCTCCACTAAAACCAATGTTTAAGTTAATTGGCTCTCCTCCATTTTCTGGATCTACTCCATGAGATAAAACCACTGCAAACGGGTTGTGTTCATATCTTCTGTAAAAACCAACTTGACCAGAACCTTTAGTTTTTCTAAAGTCTTTTCCTGCAGCTCTTGTATTAACTCCTGTACCAACAGCTACATCAAAAAACCCATCTCCTCTATATTCTCTAGATACAATATCTACATTACCAGCAGCAAAATCTCCATAAAATTCTGGTGAATATGCCTTACTAATAGAAACACTTTGTATAACTTCTGATGGAAAAAGGTTTAAATCGATATTCTTTTTATTTACATCATTAGAAGGTAAAGACAAACCGTTCATGGTTGTATTTAAATATCTATCTCCTAAACCACGAACGTAAACGTTACTTGAACCTTCTTGTTTAGATACCCCAGATATTTTTGTAACTGCACCAGCAGCATCACTTACCCCTTGTTTTGCTAGTTCTTGCGAACCAATACTTTCTTTAATTACAGTAGCTTTCTTTTGCTCTAATAAAAGTGCACTTGCATTGTTTTTCTTTGCAGTTGTTTTTATGATGATATCATCTAAAGCAACGCCTTCTTCTGCAGACATTAATTGGTTGATTGTAATTGTTTGTCCTGCATTTACTGTAAAAGCTTTCTCGATAGTTTTATATCCTAAAAAGCTAAAGCTTACAATATGACTTCCTGCAGGAACATTTAAAGTATAAAGCCCATCAAAATCTGTAGTTGTTCCAATAGTTGTTCCTTTAATAATAACATTGGCAAATGGCAATGGCTCGTTATTCGTTTCTTTATCGGTTAACAAACCTTTTATAGTACCTTTTTCTTGAGCACTTATAAGTTGGCTTAAAAATATTGACGTTATAAATAAAAATTTCTTCATTTGTTAAAAATAATTTACGTTGCAAAAATACTTCCACATGTGTAAATTAAGTGTTAGGTGTAAATTATGGTTGGGTTAAAAGCTTGTTAAGTAAATGTTACTTAAAAACAGAAATGAGAATCGATTTAAAACACTGAATGTTTAATTCTTATAAAAAAAATGATAAATTTACCGTTTCAAAACGAGCATTAATTTCATAACATTAAGATAACATTATCAACTTATTGTGTATTTAACTTTGCAATCTTAAAATAAAATAGAAAAATGGGAGATCCTTATGTGCTAATGCTTATTGCTTTAGCTGTTTTAGCTATTGTTGATTTAGTTGTTGGCGTTAGTAATGATGCTGTGAATTTTTTAAATTCTGCAATTGGTTCTAAAGCTATTTCTGTAAGAAACATAATGATAATTGCTAGTGTTGGTGTTTTCTTTGGTGCTGTTTCTTCTAGTGGAATGATGGAAGTTGCCAGAAAAGGGATTTTTAACCCTAGTATGTTTGTTTTTCAAGATGTAATGTTCATTTTTATGGTGGTAATGATAACAGACATATTGTTATTAGACCTATTTAACTCGCTAGGAATGCCTACCTCAACTACAGTGTCTATAGTTTTTGAACTTTTGGGATCTGCTGTTGTAATTGCATTTGTGAAAATTTCTGAAAACAATACAGAAAATATAGCTGCTATTTGGAAATACATTAATTACAATACAGCAACAGATATTATTCTAGGTATTCTATTATCTGTAATTGTAGCTTTTACAGTTGGTGCTATTGTACAATATTTTTCAAGGTTAATTTATTCTTTTAATTTTAATAGTAGACCAGCTTATATTAACTCGTTATTTGGTGGTTTTGCAATTACTGCAATAACTTATTTTATAATTATAAAAGGTTTAAAAGGTACAGATTTCTACGAAAATATTGCCCATGTTATGGAGGGTAATACTGTTGAAATAATTGGTGTTAGTTTTTTAGTTTGGACATTATTATCATACCTAATTACAAAAATATTTAAATTAAATATTCTTGTTCTAATTATTGGTATTGGTACTTTTTCTCTTGCAATGGCGTTTGCAGGAAATGATTTGGTAAACTTTATTGGAGTTCCAATTGCTGCTTTAAATTCTTATGAGACTTGGAGTGTTTCTGGAACTGCTGCAGATGCATTTTCTATGGCTAGCTTAGCTTCTAAAGTAAAATCTAATATATGGTTACTTTTATTAGCTGGTTTGATTATGGTTATTACATTATGGACTTCTTCTAAAGCAAAATCTGTAATTGAAACAGGTATTAACCTCTCAAGACAAGGAGAAGGCCATGAAAAATTTCAGCCAAATAATATTTCTAGAGTTGTAGTTCGCTTTGCAATGTTTTTAAATTTAGGTATCAATTATATTATGCCAAAAAAAACACAAGAATTTATTAATGCTAAATTCGAAAAGCCTTCTAACAAACTTCCAAAAGGAAAAGCTGTAGAAATGCCTGCTTTTGATTTGGTAAGAGCTTCTGTAAACCTAATTATGGCAAGTGTTCTAATATCTATTGCAACATCTATGAAATTACCTTTATCTACCACCTACGTAACATTTATGGTAGCTATGGGTACTTCTTTAGCAGATAGAGCTTGGGGTCGTGAAAGTGCTGTTTATAGAGTTGCTGGTGTTTTAAATGTTATTGGTGGTTGGTTTTTAACAGCTTTGGTTGCATTTATAGCTGCAGGAATAGTTGCGTTTTTAATTCAACTTCATATGGTTTTTATACCAATTTTATTGGTAGTAGTTGCTATTTTAATTACTAAAAACTCTGTTGCTCACAGAAAAAAAGTACAAGAAATTAAAAGAAAAACATATATAGAACGTTCTGAATTGATTACCATAAATGGAGTTATTGAAGAAAGTGCAGATCATATTTCTGAAGTAGCATCTAGAATTGATAAATTGTATACACACGTTGTAAACGATTTAGCAAATCATGATTTAAATAAGCTAAGAAAAACAGACAAACATGTAGAAAAATTAAATAATGAAATAGATGATTTAAAAGATAATGTATTCTATTTTATAAAATCTTTAGATGAAACCTCTGTACAAGCTAGTAAGTTTTACATTTCTGTTTTAGGTTACTTGCAAGATGCAGCCCAATCTATTAGCTACATATCTAGAGCAAGCTATAAGCACGTAAACAATAATCATAAAAACCTAAAAAAAGGCCAAATAAAAGATTTAAAAGGAATTAACAACCCATTAAACGAAATTTTAGATGGTATAAGTGAAGTTTTTAAAACTAGAAACTTTGATGATTTAAGCCCACTTTTAATTAAAAAAAGAACACTACTGCTTAATGTTTCTTCTTCTGTAGAAAAGCAGGTTGCTAGAATTAGAACAGATGAAACAAGTGCTAAAAACACTACATTATATTTTAGTGTTTTACTAGAAACTAAAGATTTAATAAAAGCATTAATGAGTTTATTAGAAACTTATGAAGAGTTTTATTTAACAACAAAAGGTCAAGAGTTAAAACCAAAACCCTAGGTTAAACAACCAATAGTTTTGATTATTGTCTGGTGACCAGCTGTATTTTAGTTCTATTGGCCCTAAAAGGCTATTAAAACTATAACCAACAGCGTAACCAGATTTTACGTTATCAAAAAGTTCAATATCCTTAAAGATATTGTTATCTAGCTTTGCATAATTAGCAATAAAAGAAGCATAATGGTTTTCTGCAAAACGATACCTAAAATTAAATTCTGACTTTAAAAATGAGTTATTAGATAAGTCTGCAAAATCATAACCATACAACTTTATAAAAGTATTGATATAATTCTGATTATAGCCTCCTAAATAAAAGTCAAAAACATCAGATTCTGGGTTATTTAATGTAAAACCTGCTTCACTTGTTAATTGAAATGTAAGTTTATCAAAAAAAGTTGTCGCAAAACCTAGTGCTCCTTTAGTTTGTGCAAAAGGCTTAAAGTTATTATTAAAGTCTGTAGAGGTCATGTACCACTTAAAATTAAAATTTGCAAAATAACCTTTAGTCACAAAATACTTTTTATCGTAAGTATCTAGCTTTAAATATCCAAAACTATTTATATACTGACTATTTTCTAAGACAGTATCATCATTATTAATAATTATAGTTTCTGTACTCGCTTTTAAATATTTATGTTCTAGACCAATACCTAACGCAAATTTTCTATTAAAAGTAGTTTGCAAATACATTTGATTTGTAATATCTGTATATTTTATGTTGATGATACTGTCTTAGAAAATAGTCAGTATATAAATAGTTTTGGATATTTAAA
>CAXBAC010000064.1:0-10104 GCA_963973485.1 uncultured Polaribacter sp.
CAGATGCTAATGGAGATGCTATAACTGTTGTAGAATTTGTTATAAATGGAACTACTTTTTCAGCAGGAGAAACAGCTACAATTTCAGAAGGAGAGATTACTCTAAATGCAGATGGTTCTTACATTTTTTTACCAACACAAAATTTTAATGGTGATGTACCTGCAATTATTTACAGAGTTTCTGATGGAGCTTTAGTTAGTTCAGCGAATTTGTTTATAGAAGTCGTTTTTCCACCAGAACCACCTATTGCTAATGATGATTACGATACTGTAGAAATCAACACTACTTTAAACGTTCAAGCTCCTGGAGTATTAATTAACGATACAGATAGAAATGAAGATGTACTTTCAGTTACTGAATTTTTAGTAAACGGAGTTGGATACCTTGCAGGACAAACTGCAATTTTATTAGAAGGAAGTATTACCATAAATTCAGACGGAAGTTATACTTTTGTTCCATCACCTAATTATATTGGCGATGTTCCTGTTATTACCTATAAAATTTCTGATGGAACATTTACTGGTCAAGCTTTACTTTTCTTTACTGTAGAAAAAATTGACGATTTATTAAATATGCGTTTTTATAATAGTTGTAACCAAGGGTATACAGCAGATGGTCAATATAAAGTTAGGTATACATTAGTATTAGAAAATACAAGTACAGCAAGAGACTATCATCCCACTAGTTTGATTAGAAACATTGATTTTACTGATAATTTACAAGAAACCTTTGGAAATGGATGTGTTGTTGATGTTTCTGAGATAGAAATTTATAATAATCAATTTACAAGAGACTATGTTAATGGAGGTGGTTACCCTAGAGAGTTTAATGGAGATGCTATCAATAACGGGTTTCTAGATATAAGTTCAACTTCATTTTTTAATCAAGAAGCAATAGATAACCTCATTTTATATCCTAGGCAGAACATCACTATTTCATACTGTGTTACTATAGACCCTTTTTGTAATGGTAGGCCAAATCCTACACCATCAGGTTCTGGTATTGATTTTGAAAACTTTATAAACGTAACTTCAGATAGAGGTAATGTAGCCAATTCTGTTTTATTAACAGACTTCCATACCACAGAAGCTGTTGTATCTGCAGGTTTATTTATACCAGAATTTAATGATAGTGTAGATCCTCCAGGAACTATTAATTTTGATGGTACTTATGATTATACAAACAGAGTAATTATTACTAATGAAGGTACAGCAACTGCTAATAATGTTAACTTTAACATGGGACTTGGTAGTTTTTTAGACAATGGAATTACATTTACAGAGCTCAGAATTAATCAGGCATCTGGGCCACCAGTAACCATCAATCAAAATTATGATGGCGAAACTGAAACTTTGCTTTTAGCACCAAATAATACTTTAGCTCCAGGAGAAAAAATAATCTTAGAATTATTCTATGAAATTGGCCCATACAACTCTACTAATTATAGCTATTTTTATCAAAATGATAAATCTCAAACACAAGGACCTGCAGATGGTTATGATGATACTTTAGCACAAAACAGAAGAGAAGATTCTTTTGTAATTTGGTCAGACAATTTAGGTAATCACATAGACAGGTATTACAAAACAAACTCACCTACAGAAAGTGTTTCATCTTCCTTACAATGCAATTGTCAGAGGTCTAGTATGCGCTTTTTGTTTTCATCGTCTACAAGTACAAGTAAAATTATTTCAGAAACCAATACAGTTCCAAATGGAATTTTAGAGCATGAAGAAATTACCTATCAAATCACTCTAGAAAATACAAGTGAAGCTGTTCAGTTAAGTAATTTACAACTGGTAGACGATTTAACAAATAGTTGTGGAGGTAATATTGTTGCACTAAGTGCACCTGTTATTGCAAGTTCAACTGCCAATACTAACCCTACTTTAAACCCTAATTTTAATGGAGAATCAGATATTAACATATTTACAGGTTCAGATGGAATAATTAGAGCTGGAGAAACAATAACAGTACAGTTTTCTGTAATCTATGCAGAAGCTTGTGTAGGCTTAAATTCAGCTACTTTTATTGCAAGAAATCCATTAAGTAGCAGTGTTACATCTTCTAACTCAGCACAAGTAAATGCATCAACAGATTCAGATAACGACGGAATTATGAACTCTATAGATCTTGATGATGACAATGATACCATACCAGATGTAGAAGAATATGATGGATTAAATCCTTTAGATGATGATGATGCAGATTTAATACCAAACTACAGAGATTCTGATTTTGGAACAGATGCAAATGCAGACGGAATTGTAGATCTTTTTGATTTTGATAATGATGGTGTTGCCAATCATCTAGATTTAGATTCTGATAATGATGGTATATTAGATATTTTCGAAGCTGGGAACGCAATTGCAGACACCTCAAACAACGGAAGAACAAACAATAATGTAGGTGCAAACGGTTTAGATAATAGCTTAGAAAACAACGATTCTTCAAGCGCTACTATTACCTACATTATACCCAATTCAGATACTGATATAAACCCAAATTATTTAGATATTGATGCAGATGCAGATGGTATTGTAGATAATATAGAAGCACAAACCACTAATAATTACATTACGTTAAGTGGCACAGTTTCTCAAGTTGGTCTAGATACTACATATACAAACGGATTAAATCCAATAGATACAGATAATGATGGAACTCCAGATTTTTTAGATACAAATTCAGATAATGATATTAGAGATGATATTGTTGAAGGATGGGATTTAGACAGTGATGGCTTTCCAGAAACTATACCTGCAAATTTAGATGCAGATAATGATGGTTTAGATGATGCATTTGATGAAGATACAACTAGGGTAAACCCTACAAATAATCAAACACCACAAAGTTTTCCTAATGTTGATAATTCAGATACACCAGAAAGAGATTGGCGAGAAATTATTGCTGTAGTCGTTTTAATTAATGATGTGTCAGAAACTGAAGGAGACGAACTTACATTCACATTTACAGTTGTAACAAAAAACGATAATTCTGTTTTAATAGAAAGTTCTACACCAATTACAATCAACTTATCTTCTGCAAATGGTAGTACAACTACAACACAATATGATGTTGCAGTTGCTCCATTCGATTACATTACAGTTACAAATCAAACCTTTACAATACCAGCTTTTACAAACACAGCACAGTTTCCAGTAAACTCTTTAGAAGATTCTATCTATGAATTATCAGAACTCTTTACTTTAAATGGAGAAATTACATCAAACAATACCATAAATTCAACAATTAGTGGAGTAGGAACTATTTTAGATAATGATAATCCACCAACTATAACAATGAATAACTCTAGAGAAGTAGAAGGTGTAAATTTAGAGCATACTCTAACAATTAGTAATCCTAGTTCAACACCTATTTTAATAAATATTACTACTTCAGATGATGTTGCTACAAGCCCAAACGACTACAATTCATTTTCAGAAACTTTAACCATTAACGGAACTGAAAACCCAAATAATGCAAATACAGATACTTCCTTTAGCATCAGTAGCAATTTAGATAATCTTAATGAGTTAGATGAAGAGAATTTAAATGTAACAGGTGTAGTTACAAGTAATAATGTTGGAGCACAAGATTTATCAAAAATAGCCACAATTATTGATGTAGATCCAGATCCATTAATTATTATCACTGATGATGCAGTTATAGAAGGAGGCATATTAAACTTCACTATTCGTATTGTAAATGAAAATGGAGAAGACATGCAAAACTATTTGCCAATAAATATTATTTTAGAAACTGTAGATGATACAACTTTTGCAAATGAAGACTATCAACCAATATCTGTTTTAACAAGTATAGCAGCGTTTACATCAACCATTTCACAAACAATAACGACACTAGATGATCGATTAAATGAAGATCAGGAAACATTATTTTTACAAGTAAACACGAATTTAGATAATGTAGCCAACACATCAAACCCAAGAGGAGTAGGTGTAATTAAAGACAATGATTATCCTAACTTATTTTCACCAAATGGTGATGGTGTTAGTGATGTTTTTAAAATTTCTGGAATTGTTGAAGATTATCCAAATTTTAAATTAATCATTTTTAATCGATTAGGAAATCAAGTGTATAATTACAGTAATAATGGAAACACAAACCCTGTTTGGTGGGATGGAACAAATAATGGTAAACCTGTTTCTACAGGAGTATATTACTATACTTTAGACTTTAATGATGGGGTTACAAAACCAAGAACTAACTTTATTCAATTAATAAGATAATGAGAAAACAAAAGAACATTATCTTAAAAATAAGTTTCCAAAAATTACTTTTTATTATTTTACTTTTTGGATTATATAACTCTAGTTATTCTCAGCAATTGCCAAATTACACTCAGTATTTGTACAATATGCAAATTATAAATCCGGCTTATGTTGGTGCAAGAGCAGAGTTAAGTATGTCTGTGTTATCTCGCGAACAATGGGTTGGAGTAGAAGGCGCACCAAAAACGAGAACTTTTTCTATTAATGGACGAACTAGAAGAGGTTTAGGAATTGGGGCAACATTTGTAAACGATCAAATAGGATTATCAAAAATTAACAATTTTAATATTGATGCTTCTTATACGCTAATCACCTCTAAATACAGCAGACTTTCTTTTGGTTTAAAAGGCGGAATTACTTTTTTTGATAACAATTTAGCAAACGGAATAACTCCAGACAATAATGTAAACACATCAACAACAGGTAATTTTCCTAACGCAGGTTTTGGAGCATTTTATTACAATAAAAAATTCTATATTGGCTTGTCTATGCCTTATATTTTAGAAACGCCACAGTTTTATATAGAAGATAACTTTAAGGAAACAAAATTAACTGAAAACCCTAATTATTTTTTAACCTCTGGTGCAATTTTCGATGTTTCAGAAGATTTAAAATTTAAACCATCTACTATGATTAGGTATACAGCAAATTTACCTTTATCTGTAGATGTAAATGCCAATTTATATTATAAAGATATTATAGAAACAGGACTTTCTTATAGACATGAAAACTCAATAAGTGCTTTGTTTGCCTTAATTATAAAAGAGAAATATAGAATTGGATATGCTTACGATCATAAATTTACAACTTTAGGGGGTAATTTTAGTACACATGAAATTATTTTACACTTAGACATCAACTTGAAAAGAAATTCAAGATGGTTGTTAAGTAATAAATGTTATTTTTAATAAAAGTAAGGTGTAATTATGAGATTATCTTTTTTACAGCAGCAAACAAAAAGTAAATTTCGCTAGCAATAATGGTGTTTACTTTTAAATAGGCTGTTTCTTGTGTTTTAGTTCCATCAGAAGACTTTGGATCTATAAAAGGCAGGTGAAAACGATAACTTGCATCATTTACAACTGGGCAATTTATGTCAGCATCATTACAAGTAGTTATTGCCATAAAAGGATTTAAATTAAATTCATCATTATAGAGTTTAGAAAAACCTAAAACTGTTTTATTAACTCCATTAAAACCTATTCTATATGTTGGGTTTTGATGACAAAAATCTTCTAACTGAAATGTAAAACCGGTTTTCTGTAAGGTTTTAATAGTATTTCTATGAAAAGCAGTAACTTCTGTACCTCCAGAAAAAGCATTGATGTTAAAATTAAAAAAATCTGCAGCAAAAAAACTCCATACTTGACAAAGCTGACTTCTTCTAGAGTTATGAGTGCAAATAAAATTTAAGTTTACAACTTCTTCTTTTACATATTCCTTAGCAATAATTTCAGCAATTTTTAATAGTAATTGCTTTCTATCTCCTGTAATTGTAATACTCTTAGAAGCATTTAAAAAGAAACTTTTTGCAGAAACGTTAGAAGTCTTCAACATCATTAATTATTTTTACGGCAAAAATAAAGTTAACGTTTGTTTTTTTAATTAAGATAGAGTTAAGAATGCGTTTAGAAATTGGAAACAAAGTAGCAGTTTTAGATGATGTTTTAAAAGGCATTGTAAAAGCAATTGATGGTACTACTATTACTGTTGAAACTACAGATGGTATGCTATTTAACTTTATGGCTTCTGAATTAGTGAAGATTGAACAAGACCAGCATGAGTTGTCTAAATTTTCAGATATAAATAACCCACTTTTAAAGGAAAAAATATCATCACAAAAACCTAAAAAAAGTTTATTTGTTAAAGATAAAAATGAAGTGATTTTAGAAGTAGATTTACATATCAATCAATTAATAAAATCAACAAGAGGTTTAGATAACTATGATATGCTAAACTTACAATTAGATACAGCAAAAAGAAAAATTGAATATGCAATTTCTAAAAGAATTTCTAAAATTGTATTTATACATGGAGTTGGAGAAGGGGTTTTAAAATCAGAATTGAATAGTTTATTAAACAAATATCCAGTTAAATACTATGATGCATCTTATAAAAAATATGGCTTAGGAGCAACAGAAGTTTATGTTTATCAAAACCCTAATTAATTGTATTTTTGTGGTATGAAAGCCATTTATTTAGATAATGCAGCTACAACAAGAATAGATGAATCAGTTGTAGAAACGATGCTTGCAGCTATGCAAGAAATTCCTGGAAACCCATCATCAACACATCAATTTGGTAGAAAAGCAAAATCTGCAGTAGAAACTGCAAGAAAAAATATAGCAAAATATTTTAACGTAACTGCTAGTGAAATTGTTTTTACTGCAGGAGGTACAGAAGCAGATAATCTAATCTTAAAAAATGCGGTTCTAAATTTAGGAGTAGAAACTATAATTACTTCTAAAATAGAGCATCATGCAGTATTACATACTTGTGAATTTTTAGAAAAATCAGAAAATATTCGTTTAGAATATGTTGATGTTAATGCAGATGGTACAATCGATTTAAAGCATTTAGAGCAATTATTATCTAATGCTTCAACAAAGGTTCTTGTGAGCCTTATGCATATTAATAACGAAATTGGTACTATTTTACCGCTGAAAACAGTTAGCTTACTTTGTAAGACTTATAATGCTTATTTCCATTCAGATACTGTACAAACCATTGGTCATTATGCTTTAGATTTAGCTGAGGTAGAGATAGATTTCATTGCAGCAAGTGCACATAAATTTCATGGGCCAAAAGGTGTTGGTTTTGCTTATTTTAAAAAAGGATCTGGAATTTTACCTATGTTTCATGGTGGAGATCAAGAAAGAGGAGCAAGGTCTAGTACAGAAAACGTACACAGTATTTTAGGTATGCAGAAAGCAATGGAAATTGCTTACACAAATTTAGAGAATGATAAAATACACATTATAGAATTAAAGCAATTTTTTGTTGATGGATTAAAAAATATCTCAAAAAATATTAGTTTTAATGGAGATTCTAATGAAGCTGACAAAAGTACTTATACAATTTTAAATGTGTGTTTTCCTTTACAGAATGATATGTTGTTATTTAGTTTAGATATGTCAGGAATTGCAGTTTCAGGAGGTTCAGCTTGTCAAAGTGGAAGTAATAAAGGATCTCATGTTTTGGCAGAAATACTTTCTGATAAAGATGCAGATAATACTTCAGTGCGTTTTTCTTTCTCTAAATTTACTACAAAAGATGAGTTAGAAATTACGTTAAAAAAAATAGAAGAGCTACTATAAAGCAGCTCTTCTAAGGTTAAAAAGAATTTTAAATTAATTGATAATCAATTTCTTTAAAATTTTGCCCTCAACATTTTGAGACAATACAATATACAAACCTTTTTCTAAATCATTGATAGAAAACGCGTTATTTGGTTCAAAATTTCCAATAAATTCTTTGATTTGCTTTCCATTAGCATCAAAAATTACAACTTTTGATGCTGACACAGAAAGACTAAAGGCTTCCTTTGCAGGATTTGGGTATAATGAAACTGAATCATCGAAAAATAGATTTTCAGTAGATAAAACTGCTGCTTTATTACCATAAACCTTAAATTCTCCTGGAGCTAAGCTTATTAAATTATTTGTATTGCTAACATTTAAAGTTGCATTATCATCTAACAAATCATACCAAATGCCAGTTTGTTGAAATACAGGATTGATATTCTGCGTAGTTAAACCAAAATTACCAACTACAGTGATGTATTGCATATCTGAAGCAGATGCATCAGATAGTTGAATCTTTTTCAATCCATTTGAATTCGAAGCATCAATAGTAAAATCTGAAGTTCTAAAAACATCGTATTTTAATTTTAACTGAATTAACTTGCTCCAAGTATTGTAGATAGATTTACGATTTTCATCATCAAAATAGTTCCATAAAATAGGTTTGTTTCCAGTTCTTCCATTTTGGTTAATGCTGATATCATACCCTAACTCTCCAAATTGCCAAATCATTTTAGGACCTGGAACTGTAAAGAAAAAAGCACCTGATAACTCCATTCTTTCTAAGGCAGTTGTTGTGGTTTTTATATTATAAGAACCATTAGAATAGCCATTGGTTATTGCAGCATAGGTAAGTCTTTCTTCATCCTGACTCTCCATATAACTAACGTTTGCAGGTACAGACCAACCTCTGTTTTTGTAAGAAATCCAATCAAAATTAGAAGCACCACTAGTATTGTTTCCAATGGTGGCATTGGTGTAACTTCCATTATGATTTCCCCAAACCATAATTCCTTTTCCTTCATTAAGTCTGTAGTTAATCCATTTCGTTTCTTCAGAATTTTGACCTAAATGTTCGAAAATGATGTAAAAATCTGGATCAATTTCCCATTGATAATCTGCATACTCTTTTAACACTTCAACTCTATCTGCTTGTTCAGAGTCTGTACAACCTTCATCTGAGCTAGAGCAATTTTGTGTAAATCCTTTAGTTAAATCCCATCTGAAACCATCAATTTTGTATTCTTCTATTAGGTATTGAGTTGTTCTTTTTACATAATCTTTTACACCTTGTTTTTGATGATTAAAATCGTTAAAAACATTATAACTATGTGTAGCTACTACATTAAAAAACGGACTGTTTGCAGTAACTTGAGCTTCGTAATTTTCACTGTCACTGCTGTACATTCTAAACATAGGGTTTTGACCTGATGCATGGTTATAAACAACATCTAAAATTACAGCCATGCCCAATTTATGACATTCATCAATTAGTTGTTTAAAACTATTTTTTGTGCCATAATACTTATCTAAAGCCATATGGAAAGATGGGTTATAACCCCAAGATAAATTTCCATCAAATTCGTTTACTGGCATAAACTCAATTGCATTAACGCCAAGTTCTTTTAAGTAATTAAGCCTTGCTTTAACAGCATCAAAACTATGAAGTTCGTCAAAATCACGAATTAATAATTCATAAATTACCAAATCTGTTTTTTTAGGCTTTTCAAAATCGGTTATTTGCCAGTTGTATTCTGCATCACCAATTCTTAATAAAGTAACTGCATGATCTGTTTTTCCTGTTGGGTAAGGTGCTAAATTAGGGTACGTTGTAGCATCTATATATTGGTCTTCAAACGGATCTAAAATAGTAGTAGAATATGGGTCTGCAATTTTAATTTTAGCATCTATTATGTATTGATATGTAATGTTTTCTTGTATTGGCAAATCCTCAACTTCTATCCAAAAACGATTTTTAGCAGTATCTTTTTTTAACAAATAGGTATTGTCTATTTTCCAATCATTAAAACTACCAATTAAATGCACAAAATCTTTGTTTGGTGCATACAGTACAAAGGTTGTTTTATTACCATTTATGGTAACACCATCTTTTAAACCATTTGGTAAAGCAGCCTCTGTTGGAGTAGGTCTTACAATAACATTAAATGATGCAGTTTTTACAACACCATTATTTGAGCCTTCTAAAACATACGTTGTATTTTCTGTAACTGTAGTTTGATAAGTATATTCTAGCAAATTTGTTTTCTGATCTATAGAAGTGCCATCTGCTTTTAAATTAAAATTAGCGGGTAAAGAGGCTGTTGCAGCTATGCTAAAGTTTTCTCCTGAATTTAATATTGTGCTATTTACAGTAGGTGATGTTATAAAAATAACTGGGACTACTAGTAATAATGGAATATTTACTGTAAATGCTATTACTGATGATGGACTTAATTCTTACTTGGGTTTATCTGGACTTGCAATAACAGAAGAAACTGACCAAACTG
>CAXBAC010000065.1:0-9876 GCA_963973485.1 uncultured Polaribacter sp.
AGTTGGTAGAGCAAAGGACTGAAAATCCTTGTGTCCCTGGTTCGATTCCTGGAGGTACCACAAAAAATCCGAACATTTGTTCGGATTTTTTCGTTTTAAAATTCTACCTATACAATTTCTAAAAAGTTTTTAAGAATAGGATTTCCATTTTTTTGATTCCAAATCATAGACAAATTTGTTTTTTGCGGAATATTTTCTAATTCAATAAATTTAACTTTATAACCTCTTTTTTTCGCTAAAGACTTTGGTACTATTGAAACTCCAAAATTATTTTCAACCAATTTAAAAATAGAACTAGAGTGGATAGTATTGTGAGAAATTAAAGGACTAAAACCACAATCATTAAATATTTGCATCACTTTTTCGTAATAAGAAGCACTATATTTGGCATCAAATAAAATAAAGTAAGTTTTTTGTAATTGTCGTAAACTTTCAAAATTTTCTTTTCGTAAAGGGTGATTCTCCTGCAACACCAAACAGAAATTCTCTTTTAATATCACTTTACTTTTTAACGTTTTAGGTATTCTTTCTAAGCGAACAAATCCTAAATCTATAGTAAAAGAGAGTAAATCTTCTATCTGTTTGTTATTATCGAGTTCTTTTAGGTTATATAAAATATCAGGATTATTATTTTCAAATTTTAATAACAAATTAGGTATAACCTCTTGCATTGCAGAACCTACATAACCAATTTTTAAAGCACCTTTTTTTCCTTCTTGTATTAATTTTGCATTTGCTATTGTATGAGAAAGAGTTTGTAACTGAGCTGATAATTCATCTTTTAAATATACTCCAACTTCAGTTAATACAACTTTTCTATTATGTCTTTCAAATAAAACCACACCTAATTCTGCTTCCAGTATTTTTATTTGTCTACTTAAACCAGGTTGAGAAATAAATAATTTTTCGGCTGCTTTTCTAAAATGCAATTCTTCAGCAACAGCCAAAAAATAGCGTATATGTCTTAACTCTATTTGATAACTCATAATTATTAATTTACATATTAAATAGTATCATTAGTTATCAAAAATACAAATAACTTTGTTTTTAGCAAATACAAAAGTATAGATGGAATTCAAATACGGAATTGATAAGCTTACGCTTTCAAAAGTTAATGAAATTGTAAATGGCAAACTAAAAGCTAAAATTGGTTATAAAGCTGAACAAAAAATTAATTCTTGCAGAAAAAAGGTAGAAATTATTACCAATAACAATAAAGCTGTTTACGGAATTAATACTGGTTTTGGACCATTGTGTGATGTTCAAATATCACCAAAAGAAACAAGCCTACTCCAAAAAAACCTTTTAATAACGCATGCTGTTGGCGTTGGTGAAAATATAGATAAAAAAATATCAAAAATAATGATGATTTGCAAAGTTCATGCTCTTTGTCAAGGTTTTTC
Organism: uncultured Polaribacter sp.; assembly: GCA_963973485.1. GTDB lineage: Bacteria > Bacteroidota > Bacteroidia > Flavobacteriales > Flavobacteriaceae > Polaribacter. The sequence goes on from CAXBAC010000065.1 coordinate 1,404, forward strand.
TGGTGTTCGTTTAGAAGTTATAGAGCGTATTATTTACTTTATAGAAAATGATTTAATACCCACTGTTCCAAAACAGGGTTCTGTTGGTGCTTCTGGAGATTTAGCTCCTCTTTCTCACTTATTTCTTCCATTAATTGGTGAGGGTGATTTTTGGGTTGCCAATAAAATTATTCCTGCAAAAAAAGTTTTAGAAAATCATAAATTAAAACCAATAGTCTTAGAGGCTAAAGAAGGTTTAGGGTTGATAAACGGAACTCAATTTATTTTAGCACATACAATTTCGGGCCTTTTAAAAATGAAATATTTATTAGATTTAGCTGATGTTGCTGGGGCTATGAGTATAGAAGGTTACAAAGGCAGTAAATCTCCTTTTAAAAAAGAATTGCACTTAATCAGGCCTTTTAAAGGGAGTTTAAAAGTAGCTAAAAGAATGCGAATGTTATTTAGAGATTCTCAAAACATTACCTCTCATGAAAATTGCGAACGTGTTCAAGATCCATATTCTATGAGGTGTATTCCACAAGTTCATGGTGCTTCTAGAAATGCATTTAGTCATTTACTAGAATTAGCAGAAATAGAAATGAATTCTGTTACAGACAACCCAATTGTTTTAAGTGAAACTGAAGCTATTTCTGGAGGCAATTTTCATGGTCAACCTTTGGCAATGGCTCTAGATTATTGTTCTATTGCAGCCTCTGAGTTAGGTAATATTGCAGACAGACGTTGCTATTTATTATTAGAAGGTAAATATGGGCTACCAAGATTACTTACCAAAAGTGGTGGACTAAATTCTGGCTTTATGATTCCTCAATACACAACAGCAGCATTGGTTACAGAAAACAAATCACTTTGCTTTCCTCCTTCTGCAGATAGTATTCCAACTTCTTTAGGCCAAGAAGACCATGTTTCTATGGGAAGTATTTCTGGCAGAAAACTGAATCAGATTTTAGAAAATTTAGAAAAGATTCTAGCCATTGAATTACTCTATGCTGCACAGGCTTTAGAATTTAGAAGGCCTAATACATTTTCTGAAATCGTAGAAAAAAACTTTTCGATTATTAGAGAAAAAGTAGATAAATTAGAGGAAGACAGGTTATTAAAAGATGATATTAATACTATGATACATTTTGTGAAAACTAAAAAAATTATTGTAAAATAAAAATACTCATGACGTTTCAAGAAGAAGTTTTACAAGGAATTCCAGCAGACTTACCTACCAAAAAAAAATATCCAAAAGAGGCAAATAGTGCCCCTAAAAGAAAAGATATTTTAACTGTAGATGAAAAACGATTAGCCATTAAAAATGCGTTAAGATACTTTCCAAAAGATTGGCATCAAGAGCTAGCTATCGAATTTGCAAATGAACTGATAGAATTTGGTAGAATTTATATGCACAGGTTTAAGCCTGATTATAAAATGTATGCAAGACCAATTTTTGAATATCCTGCAAAAACACAAGAAGCTGCTGCACTAATGTTAATGATTCAAAATAACCTAAATCCTGATGTTGCCCAACATCCAGAAGAGTTAATTACGTATGGAGGTAATGGAGCAGTTTTCCAAAATTGGGCTCAATACTTATTGGTAATGCAATATTTAGCTTTAATGACTAATGAACAAACTTTGCATTTGTATTCTGGTCATCCAATGGGTTTATTTCCATCTAGCAAAAACGCTCCAAGAGTAGTAGTTACAAACGGAATGATGATTCCTAATTATTCTAAACCCAATGATTGGGAAAAATTTAATGCGTTAGGTGTAACTCAATATGGGCAAATGACAGCAGGCTCCTTTATGTATATAGGGCCTCAAGGAATTGGTCATGGCACAACAATTACTGTGATGAATGCTTTTCGAAAAATTTTAAAACCTGATGAAAATCCGAATGGAAAAATATTCCTAACTGCTGGTTTAGGTGGTATGAGTGGTGCACAACCAAAAGCTGGTAACATTGCAGGCTGTATTACCATTTGTGCTGAAGTAAATAAAAAAGCTGCTATAAAAAGACATCAACAAGGTTGGGTAGATCTTTTAATTGATGATATAAACACCTTAGTTGAAATCACCAAAAAAGCACAAAAAAATAAAGAAATTGTATCTATTGCTTACATAGGAAATGTAATTGAAGTTTGGGAAAAATTTGATAAAGAAGACATTTTTATTCACCTTGGCTCAGATCAAACTTCGCTTCATATTCCTTGGACAGGAGGATATTATCCAGCAGATTTAAGCTATGAAGAAGCCAATACATTAATAAAAGAAAACCCTGAATTATTTAAAGAAAAGGTTCAGCAATCTTTGATTAGGCATGCAAATACTATTAATAATCACACTAAAAAAGGAACGTATTTTTTCGATTATGGAAATGCCTTTTTATTGGAAGCTTCAAGAGCAGGTGCAGATGTTATGGCTGATAATAATATCGATTTTAAATACCCATCTTATGTTCAAGATATTTTAGGACCAATGTGTTTCGATTACGGTTTTGGTCCTTTTAGATGGGTTTGTGCATCAGGAAATAATGAAGATTTGGACAAAACCGATGAAATTGCTGCGAAGATTTTACGTAAATTGATGAAGAAATCGCCTAAAGAAATTCAACTGCAAATGCAAGACAACATCACTTGGATAGAGAATGCAAAATCTAACAAAATGGTGGTTGGCTCTAAAGCTAGAATTTTATATGCAGATGCAGAAGGTAGAATAGAAATTGCTAAAGCTTTTAATAAAGCTATAGAAAATAAAGAGATTGGTCCTGTAATTTTGGGTAGAGATCATCATGATGTAAGTGGCACAGATTCACCATTTAGAGAAACATCTAACATTTATGATGGTAGTAAATTTACTGCTGATATGGCTATACATAACGTAATTGGAGATAGTTTTAGAGGAGCAACTTGGGTATCTATTCATAATGGAGGAGGTGTTGGCTGGGGAGAAGTTATTAATGGTGGCTTTGGAATGCTTCTAGATGGTACTTCTGAAGCTGAGCAAAAACTTACAAATATGCTCTTTTATGATGTAAATAACGGAATTGCAAGAAGAAGTTGGGCTAGAAATGACGAAGCTATTTTTGCCATTAAAAGAGAAATGGAAAGAACTCCAAACCTAAAAGTAACTTTACCTAACTTAGTAGATGAAACCCATTTAAAAAACCTTTTCTGATGCAAATATTATTTAAAAATATTAAAGAATTACTGCAAGTAAGAGAAGGTGTCATTGAATTTCTCTCAGGAAAAGAAATGAATATGCTACCTACCATAAAAAATGCGTTCTTACTTATAGAAAATGGTCGTATAAAGGATTTTGGATTTATGAAAAATTGTCCAAAAATCGATTGTAAAATCATTGATGCTAGTGGTAGAATGATTTTACCTTCTTGGTGCGATTCTCATACACACTTAGTTTATGCTGGCAATAGAGAAGATGAATTTGTAGATAGAATTAAAGGCTTAACCTATGCACAAATTGCAGAAAATGGAGGTGGAATTTTAAACTCAGCCAAAAAATTACAAGCCATTTCAGAGGATGAACTTTACCATAAAAGTAAAAAAAGATTAGAAGAAATAATTCAGTTAGGTACAGGTGCTGTAGAAATCAAATCTGGATATGGTCTTACTAAAGATGCAGAACTCAAAATGTTACGCGTCATTAAAAGTTTAAAAGAAAATTATCCTATAGAAATTAAAGCAACTTTTTTAGGAGCACATGCAGTTCCAAAAGAATTTAAAAATAATAAATCAGGCTATTTAAACCTTTTAATTAATGAAGTTTTACCAATAATTGAAAAAGAAAATTTAGCTGATTTTATTGATATTTTCTGTGAACAAGGTTACTTTTCTTTAGAGGATACTAAAATGATTTTAAAAGCAGGTAAAAAACACGGTTTACAGGGCAAGATTCATGTAAATCAATTTAATGCATTTGGAGGCATACAGGAAGGTTTAAATCATAATGTTTTATCTGTAGATCATTTAGAAGTAATGAGAGATCGTGATATAGCCGATTTAAAAAACACGCAAACAATGCCAGTTGTCTTACCAAGTTGTTCCTACTTTTTAGGAATACCTTATGCACCTGCTAGAAAAATGATTGATTCTGGACTGCCATTAGCCTTAGCTACAGATTACAATCCTGGCTCTACCCCTTCAGGAAACATGAATTTTGTAGTTTCTACAGCTTGCATAAAAATGAAAATGACGCCTGAAGAAGCCATAAATGCAGCCACCATTAATGGTGCTTATGCTATGAATCTTCAAGAACAAGTGGGTTCTATAACTAAAGGTAAATTAGCAAACCTTATTCTTACTAAAGAAATAAATTCGTACAACTACATCCCTTATTCTTTTGGTAATCATAGTGTAGCTAAAGTATATTTAAAAGGACAGGAAATTAAATCGTAAAAATGGAATTTTTCAAGGGTTTAAAGGTTAAATATCAGGAAGCAAATAGGGAATTATATTCAGGAAGAACCTCTGAACATAATGATCAATATTGGCATGAAAAAATCTTAATCTCCAATATTTCAGACATTGATAAAAAATCAAAAAATCAGTTCGGAATTATTGGCTATGCTTGCGATGAAGGTGTAAAAAGAAATTTAGGTAGAATTGGCGCAAAAAATGGGCCAAATACTGTTAGACCCAAATTAGGAAAATTACCCATTCATTTTAGTGATAAAAAAATTACAAATTTGGGTGATATTATTTGTTTGATGAAAATTTAGAGGATTGTCAAAAAGCATATTCCAAAGCTATATCTCATTTAATTAAAAGAGATGTTTTTCCAATAGGAATTGGTGGAGGACATGATATTGCTTACGCTACTTTTAATGGAATCAAAAATGGAGTAAAAAATAGTAAAGAACAGAAAATCGGAATTATAAATTTTGATGCTCATTTTGATTTGAGAACAGCAACTAATCAACCAAATTCAGGCACACCTTTTTATCAAATATTATCAGAAAATAATAATGTAGCATATTTGACAATTGGCATTCAACAACAATCTAATACCAAAGAATTGTTTGAAACTGCAAGAGAAAAAAACGTTTCATTCATTACCAATTTAGAATGCGAAATCTTTTCTGAAGACATTAAATCTAAGTTTAACTCCTTTTTAGCTAAAATCGATTTGCTTTACATCACCATAGATTTAGATGGATTTTCATCTGCTTATGCTCCTGGAGTAAGTGCTCCTTCTCCATTTGGATTGTCCCCCAATTTTGTTTATCAAGCTTTAGTTTATTTATTAAAAAGTAAGAAAATTATTGCTTGTGATATTGCAGAACTTAACCCAATTTATGATCAAGATGAGATTACAGCTCAACTTGCTGCAAAATTATTAGACTGCATTGTAGTTAACGCATAAAAAAACCTTTTAAGGAGAACTTAAAAGGTTTATTAAAATGTTTTGGAAATAGCAATTATTTCATCATTTGTAAATTGCTCACTTCTTGATTTGTTAAAGCTCTCCACCTACCTCTTAGTAAATTTTTCTTAGTTAACTCAGCAAAAATAACTCTGTCTAACTTATTAACTTTATAACCCACGTGTTCAAAAATCTTTCTTACGATTCTGTTTCTACCAGAATGAATTTCGATACCAATTTCTGTTTTTGGTTGCCCATCAACATAAGAAACAGCGTCTATAAATACTTTTCTACCTTCAATAATTACCTCACCTCTTAACTTTTCTAAATCCTTTAAATCTAGTTTTCTATCTAAAGAAGCATGATATAATTTACGCACATTGTGCTTTGGATGCGTTAATTTTTTAGCCAAATCACCATCATTGGTAAACAACAACAAACCAGTTGTGTTTCTATCTAAACGTCCAACAGGATAAATTCTTTCTTTTGATGCATTAGATACCAAATCCATTACTGTTTTTCGCCCACGATCATCATCCATGGTTGTAATGTAATTTTTAGGTTTATTTAGTAAAATATACCTTTTTTGCTCAGGTGTAATAGATGTACCATCAAACTGTACAACATCATCTGGTTGCACTTTGTAGCCCATTTCTGTAACTAACTTTCCATTTACTTGAACACTACCATGTTCTATAAAAGTATCTGCTTCTCTTCTTGAGCAAATTCCTGAATTTGCAATGTACTTGTTTAAACGAACGCCTGAAGATTCGTCTGCTTTTTTATTTGAAGTAATTTTTTTGTATTCTTTTTTTGCAGTTTTTTTGTTAGTAGGTTTTCTGCTAAGAGGCGTGCTCTTTTTACCTTCCTGTCGTCTTCGCGACGAGTTTCTATTTGAATTCATTTTTAAAAATTTTGACAAAGGTACTTAAATTAGCTACTCTAATTTAATCTATTGATTACTTTTTCAAGTATCAGAGAGGTATCAATAAAAACCAAACAGAAAACACCTATTAAAAGTAAGATTTTCAGAATATTGTGTAGGAATCTGTATTGGCTTTTTCGGTTTGATTTCCAGAGGTAAAACCCTACAAAAAACAAGGTTATTAATGCCAAATAAAAATAATATTTCATATTACTTAAAGCAGGGTAGCTAAATAATAATGCAATAGGAAAAAATGTTGATATAAGTAAAACTATAGATAACTTTTTTGTTTTCAATTCACCATAAACTACAGAGAATGTATTGTAATTATTAGCTAAAGCTCCTTTGATATTTTCTAAATCTTTTATTAATTCTCTTACCATAATTACTAAAAAGAGAAATACAGCATGAATAAAAATAATTTCCGAAAAGTTTTTATAATAAATAAAAATGGCAAAAAATGGTAATATGGTGAGTACAGTTGCAGCAATTAAACCTGTAAAAGGATATTTTTTAAGCTTGTGAGAATAAAACCAAATTCCAAAAATATAAACTGCAAAAAATAAAGCTGCTTTCCAAGAAACTAAATAACCAAAAGCAAATCCTAAAAAGTTAAGCAAAAAGTAGAGTCTAAGTTTAGTTTCTTGTTTTACATAATTGTCTATTCCTGTTTTTAAAGGTCTATTTATTCTATCAACTTTAACGTCATAAAAATTATTGATAATGTAACCAGCTGCAACAACACAAACTGTGGCAATTACAATAAATAATAAATGTAAATCTAAAACAACAACTCTTATAGAATTTTGTGGTGAGAAAATAAAAATTGATGCTAAATATTGTGCAAAAATTAGCACTAAAATATTGTAACCCCTAATTACAGAAAGTAAACTGAATATTTTTTTAAAAAAAGTCTTCCAAGTTGAAGAACTCATAAGAAGTTATTTAGAATCGATACACTAATTCTAATTTGTAGTCTTTTAAACTTTCTTGTGCCTTTTGATAATCTTCTGTAAAACCTAAGATGTAACCTCCACCTCCAGAGCCACAGAGTTTTAAATAATAATCATTAGATTTAATTCCTTGTGCCCAAATTTTATGAAAAGCATCAGGAATCATTGGTTTAAAGTTTTTTAAGACAACTTTAGATAGTTTTTTTACGTTACCAAATAAAGATTTTACGTTACCGCTTAAAAAATCATCTATACAAGCATCTGTGTGTAATGCAAATTCTTCGCTTATCATTTTTCTAAAACCTTCGTTTTTCATCTTATTCATAAAGATGTTAACCATTGGTTCTGTTTCGCCAATTTGTAAAGAATCTAATAGAAAAACAGCACCTTTTCCTTCTTTTTGAGATGGTATACCAGCAGGCTCTATATTTTCTTTAGAGTTGATTAATATTGGCAAACTTAAATAAGAGTTTAAAGGATCTAAACCAGAACTTTTACCGTGAAAAAAAGATTCCATTAAAGAAAAAATCTCTTTTAACTTCAACAGTTTATCTCTAGTTAAATTTTCTAATACAGTAATTTTATCGTTAGCATATTCATCGTAAATAGAGGCTACTAATGCTCCTGAACTCCCAACTCCATAACCTTGTGGAATAGAAGAATCGAAATACATACCATTATCGATATCCTTTTTAAAAGCCTCTAAATTAAAAGAAACTTTATCTGAATTTAATTGCGCTAAATAATTGTAAAAACGAAGTAAGTTTTCGTTCGATTTTGCTGAAACCCCTTCTAATTTTTTAGAAGTTTTTAGAGCACCTCTATATGCATTGTAAGGAATTGCTAAACCTTTGGAATCTTTAATAATTCCATATTCTCCAAAAAGTAAAATTTTAGCGTAAAAAAGTGGACCTTTCATTTTCGTTTTCAATTATATAGCAAAAATACGAATTTATTTGTTAAAGAAATATTATAAATTTTTATAATATGTTTTCCAAACACCAACTTTTTCGCCGTTTTTATATTTACCCTTTTCTATAATTTTACCTTCTTTGTCATAGGTTTTCCAAACACCTTCTTTTAATCCGTTTTCGAAATAACCTACTTTTTTTAATTCACCAGTATTGTAATAAAGTAAATATTTTCCTTCTGGCTTGCCATTAATATAGTTTGCTTCTTGTGCTTTTTTTCCCCCTTCAACGATAAAAGCAGACTCATCTTCCGC